>JBDNJH010000056.1:0-11862 GCA_041687875.1 Flavobacteriales bacterium
GGAGTGACTGGGATGTCATTCGGACAACCAGCAATTGATGGATCTTCATCATCCGTTACAACCACATCTTGCGTACAAGTTGCCGTGTTACCGTTCGCATCGGTTGCCGTCCAAGTCACAGTTGTTGTTCCTACTGAATAAGGGCCAGAATTATCTACAACTGTTGATTGAACACCACAATTGTCAGTAGATGTTGCCGTTCCGATAGAAGCAGAAGAAGTACAGATTCCTGCATCCATGCTGATGTTGCTTGTGGCTGGACACGTGATTGATGGATCTTCATCATCAGAAACAACCACATTTTGAGAACAAGTTGCCGTGTTACCGTTCGCATCGGTTGCCGTCCAAGTAACAGTTGTTGTTCCAACTGAATATCGTCCAGAATTATCTACAACTGTTGATTGAACGCCACAATTGTCAGTAGATGTTGCTGTTCCGATTGATGCGGATGAAGTACAGATTCCTGCATCCGTAGAAATGTTGGCGGTTGGAGGACAATTGGTGGTCGGATTTATAGGGTCATTCTGAGACACAGATGCACTTGCATTATCCGTACAACCATTGGCATCCGTTACTACAACGGAATAATTTCCGACTCCTAGACCACTAATGTTCGCGGAAATTTGACCAGCTGGACTCCAAACGTATCCGTAATTAGCCGTTCCTCCCGAAACAGAGGTAGAAATCGCTCCGTCCGTTCCTCCAACACAAACAACATTTGAAGTTGTAGTGGCCGAAATCAATGGTTCAGGAAAAACGGTAATGGCAGCTGACGCATTGGTTGTACAAGCCGAGGCGGTGAAGATTACATAGTGCGTTACTGTAAAAGAACCATTGGCACCATAAGTATGTGTTGGGTTTTCCTGCGTAGACGTATTTCCATCTCCAAATGTCCAATAGTGCGTCACCGTACCACCTGTTGAACCAGCGTTCTGAAAATTGAATGAATTTCCATCCAAGCACTGAGTGACATCATTCGTATTGAAATCTGGGCGAATAACCGTGATGGTTTGAGTTGAAGTCCTAGTTTGAGAATTGCACGCGTCCGTAACGGTGTATGTATAGGTTGTGATTGTAGTGGGCGATACCGTTACATTGGCACCAGCAGGAGCTCCGTTGTTCCAAGAACCTGTGTAAGGAGGCAAACTTCCACTCACGTTGGCAGTTAGGTTTGCAGATTGTCCGAGGCAAATGGTGCGCTGTCCAGTTGTTGTCAAAGCAAGCGGAACATCGTTATCGAGTATGTTGATGGTGGCAGAACCGGGAGCCTGACAATCACACGGTGGCTGATCCATGTTAACGATGATTGTTTCTACTCCTTCAGCGGTAAAATCAAGCGGAACGGAAATCGGAATCGCAACTGAATTCTGCCCTGCCGGGATTGTTACCAAGGTTGGAAATGAGTTGTAATCGACCCCGAACGTTGCAGTTCCTGCAATGGTGTATGTGGCACTGATTGGGCTTGAATTATTCGACAGGTTGACCCGGGTAAACACGACAAACTGGTTAGAACAACCCTCCGAGATCGAATTGCCTGAAAAATCTACGGTAATACCACCACCCGCAGAAAAACTACCTGCTTTCAAGAAAACCCCAGAATCGTAGATGTGGTCGCCACAATCAGCAATAGCCAACCGGATGCGATACGTCTGGCAAGGAATTACAACAGCCTGAGCCGTAAGTACCGTTGTATAACCGTCATACTGAACGGCAGTTCCACCACCATTTTCATTGTAATACGCACAATTTGTGCAGGGACTTAAAGCCGGCTCAATGGCTCTATACCCATTGTTCACATTATTGATGTAACCGGAGTTGTGGTGTTTGGAATTAATGCAATGTTTCTTGCTCCGTTGATAAAAGGGCCAGTAATTCCGGGTCCAGACAAGTATTATGCTTATTTCACCAACAATGCCGACCCAATTGATTTTGGCGGAACGCAAGTGGTGGTAGTGGATGGCGTGCTCTCAATCCTAAAAGCGAAAGGCGATGGGCTAAAAGAGGAGTCACGTAGAATTTTGGCGCGTAAATATGCTGATGCAGACATCAACAAGGACGGAGATTTGACTGCGGATGAGGTGCAAGCAACCATTAATCGTTTCATGAACGGTGACAAAACCTATTCGTCAAATAAAATCTATGAGCTGATTGACCTCTATTTCGATTGATAAAATCTCATTCAACCTTTAAAATTCGGCCTTCGAGTGGTTGCAGAGAATGGAGATTAATGGATGAATGCGTGCTAAAAAATAATTCTGAAGAGAGTTGTTTTAATTGAATTTCGCGTTCAGAAAAGTTCATCAGAACTAGAAATTTAACGTCATTCAGTTCTCTGTAAAAGGCGAAAACATCTCCACTACTCAGCTCTTCATCAATGGTTAAAGTTCCTTCTCTCAGAACAGGATTCTTATTTCGTAATGCGATGACTCGTTTGTAGAAATTCATCAGCGAGGTTGAATCGGCCTCTTGAGTTTGCACATTTATTTCATTGAAGTTTTCGGCAACAGGCAACCACGGTTCACCTGATGTAAATCCTGCATTTTGTCTCGTGTCCCAAAGCATGGGCGTTCGGCACTCATCACGGTTTAGCGATTGCCCTGTCCAACTGACCATAAACTGCGGAATGCTTTTGTAGCGTTGAGCCAGCGGATCCAATCCTGTTTTCAGTGGCAGTGTCGGCTTTTCAATTCCGAGTTCCTCACCATAATATGTAAACGGAATGCCTCTGACCGTAAACTGAAAAAATGCCAACAATTTCGCTTTGCGTACATCATTTCCCAACGGAGTGATGCTTCTTCTTCGGTCATGATTGCTGAACACATAGGTTGGCACGTATGGTTCGGGGAAATTGGTCTCAAATTCCTCCACCATATTTCGCCACTTTTTGGCTTTGAATGGAGTTGAAAGTGTCTTGAAAAGGAAAATAGTGTGCAGTCCGTTTTTTCCATCGTATGAACAGAATTTCTTGGTCGTCTCCACATCCCCAAAGACTTCTCCGACCATAAAGCGTGATGGATTTTGAAAAGAATCAACCACAGCCCGAAGTTCTGTTGCAAACTCAAAACTTCCTTTCTGATTCACATTGTATTTCATCTTCTGAAAGAAGCCATCAGGTGATTCTTCCGAAGGAATGATCTTCAAACTGCCCGGATTATTGTGAAAGGAAGTGTCTTCATAAATGGAGTTGAAAATATCCAACCTAAATCCATCCACACCTTTGCTCAACCAATGCCGAGCCACATCCAGCATTGCATTTTTCACTTCGGGATTACTATAATTCAGATCTGGTTGAAATTCCAAAAACGAAGCCCAATAGAACTGTTTTCGGCCTTCGTGCCAATGCCAACCGCTCCCTCCTATTGTAGCCTTCCAGTTGTTGGGCGGCTTTTGTCCATGCTTGCCTTTGCCATCCTTCCACACGTACCAATCGGCCTTTTCATTTTCCTTATTGGAGCTAGATTCTTTGAACCAAGCGTGTTCATCCGAAGTATGGTTCATCACCAGATCAAACACGATTTTCATATTTCTGGCATGAACCTCAGCAATCAATTTCAGACAAGTTTCCATGTCTCCATATTCGGGAGCTATGGAATGGTAATCGCTTATATCGTAGCCAAAATCGCGCTGCGGACTGAGAAAAAAGGGCGAAATCCAAATAGTCTCAAATCCAAGACTCTTAACATGGTCGAGTTTCTGGATGATGCCGTTGAGGTCGCCTAAACCATCACCATCGGTGTCGTAAAACGAGCGCGGATAAATCTGATAAACGGTGGTCGATTTCCACCAATCTAAATCAATCGATTGTCCGAAAGAAAGTGACAGCCAACCGCAGAAAAAGAAAATTACTGAAATAAAAAACTTCACGTTGCAATAAACGAAAAAGCCCGATTGATAAAGCTTCTTAGGTGGCGCAATCAAAAATGCTTTTAGCACAATTCACCCTGATTGCCGATCATTGCAGTCAAGTCATCCTATTTTTAGCAAATGCCTGATTCGACCAAACCAAACTATACCCGCTCGTTCATAGTCGTTACCTCACTATTCTTTATGTGGGGTTTCATCACCGTATTGGTGGATTCGCTCATTCCGCGCTTGCGCGAAATCTTCGAACTCAGCTATTTCCAATCGGGATTGGTGCAGTTTGCGTTCTTCACTGCCTACGGACTTATGTCCATTCCTGCAGGGTTCATCCACGCTCGCATCGGATTCAAAAAAGGATTATTGCTCGGTTTGGCAACCATGGGCTTTGGTTGTCTGCTTTTTTGGCCTGCGGCACAATTTCGGGTTTTTGAACTTTTCATGTTGGGTTATTTTGTGCTTGCAGGCGGAATGACCATTGTGCAAGTGGCAGCCAATCCGTACGTGGCTGCCTTGGGAGAACCGAGAACAGCGGCAAGCCGACTCAACCTCTCTCAGGCGTTCAATTCGTTGGGAACCACACTTGCTCCAATAGCTGGCGCGATGTTTATTTTGAGCGATAAAATCTATTCTGGCAATGAAATCTCTGCTTTATTGGAAGCAGAAAAACTGAGTTACTACGCCTCCGAAGCGGCTGCGGTGCAAGGGCCGTTTGTGGTACTTGCGTTGAGCTTGCTTGCATTGGCAGCGTTGGTCGCCATTGTCAAGTTGCCAAAGGTTCTTGACACGGAACACGCTGGTAGCTATCGCGAAGCTTTAAAGAACAAACGCCTGATGATGGGCGCATTGGCGATTTTTGTCTATGTGGGTGCCGAGGTGGCCATTGGCAGTTATCTGGTCAATTATTTCTTGGATATGAATATGGTGGAGGCCATCAAAAACAGCTCATTCCTCTCCAATATTTCAAAATCTGTGCTGAATATTTCCGATTTAAACACGGTTGATAAAAAGGGAATTGTAGCCGCATTTGTGATGTTCTATTGGGGCGGTGCCATGGTTGGGCGCTTCATTGGTGCTTACCTCACAAGCGTTCTTTCTCCCGGAAAAGTGCTGGGTGCTTTTGCGTTGGGCGCAATTCTTATGATTATGATGTCAATGGGAACGACAGGGCTTATCGCTATGGTTTCCATTCTAGCTGTCGGACTGTTCAATTCCATCATGTTTCCAACCATTTTTACCATTGCCATAGATGGGCTTGCCGACTTGAAACCGCAGGGCTCGGGCATTCTCTGTACTGCCATTGTGGGTGGTGCCATCATTCCGCCACTATATGGTTTTGGTGCCGATTTGCTGGGCTTCAAAATGGCCTTTGTGCTATTGATTTTGTGCTATGGCTACATCCTTTATTATGGAATGAGTTCTAAGAAACTGACCGCCTAAACCGGAATTATTCCACTGGCTTCGGCCCCATAAAGAATTTCAACTCTCCACCTGACATAATCTGATTGTGGGAAATCCGTGGTTGCGATAACGGTTTCCCGTTCAACTCGACCCGTTGCACAAAAACGTTTTCGTCAGATTGATCAGAGGTGTTGATGGTGAGTGTTTTTCCATTCTCCAATTGTATGGTGGCTTTATCCACCAACGGTGACCCCAATTCGTATTGACCACCAACTGGATCAACAGGATAAAAACCAAGTGCGCTGAAAATGTACCAGGCCGACATCTGTCCACAGTCTTCATTTCCGCACAATCCATCTGGTTTTTCGGTGTAAAACTCTTTGCAGATGCGCCTCACCATTTCCTGCGTTTCCCATGGATTTTCGGAATAATTGTAGAGATAGGCTGTGTGGTGCGAAGGTTCGTTTCCGTGTGCGTACTGACCGATGAGGCCCGTCACATCAGGTAGCTGTGCTGTGCTGCTCAGTTCATGGTCTATCACAAACAGTTTGTCCAATTGCGCTTCAAATGCACCTCGGCTTGGGAACAAGGAAACTAATCCTTCTGGGTCGTGTTGCACAGACCATGAATACTGCCATGCGTTTCCTTCGGTATAATGTCGCTTCAGACCTTTTTTGTGTGAGAATTGATCGAACGGTTTTAACCAATGTCCAGCCTTGTTTTTGGGACGCATCAACCCAGTTGAACTATCAAATAAGTTCTTGTAATTATCGGCTCTGGCGTAGTATTTCTTAGCCGTTTCGGCATCATTCAAGGCTTCTGCCAGCTTGGCAACTGCCCAATCGTTGTAAGCATATTCGAGTGTTTTACTCACCGATTCGCCTTCGCCATAATTCACGTATCCCTTTTTGATGTAAAATTTCAATCCACGGGAGTTCTGATCGGCAGTTTCCACGCAGGCCCGCAACGCTTTCTTCTCATCAAATCCTCGGATGCCTTTTTTCCAAGCCTCTGCAATGACTGGAATTGCATGATTTCCAATCATGCAGAAGGTCTCGTTTGCTTCAAGCTCCCAAATGGGAAGTTTCCCTCTATAATCGTAGCTCGCAAGCATAGAATTGACAAAATCATCAACTATTTCTGGTTTCAGCAGAATGAACAGACTGTGTGCTGCGCGATACGTGTCCCAAAGCGAAAAGGTGGAATAGCGATGATAGCCCTCCGCTTTCACAACAGATCCATTAGGGTTGCTGAATTCGCCATTCACATCCGACAGCAAATTCGGAGCAATCATCAAATGGTACAATCCTGAGTAAAAAATAGTTTTTGTTTCAGCGGAAGCTTCAATTGCAATTTTTGAAAGTTCCGCTTCCCACAACGACTCTGCTTCAGCCCTAACCTCATCAAACGATTTAGAACCTACCTCTGTCTGCAAATTTTCTTGCGCATTGGCCACGCTTACAGTGGAAAGACCAACCCGAATTTCTAAAACCGTTGAATTTCCGTCAAAGGTCAATTTGGCTTTACCCGCTCCGCTTTTCTTCGAAAGCGGCTCAGACGTTTCCGCATAAAAGAAGCAACGCTGGCTCAGCGCCCAACCAAGGGTCTTCTTCAATCCGCCAAAAGTGCTGTCACTCATCCACTTGAAGTTCGTTTTCATGTTAATGTCAATGAATACGCTGTGGTTAAGGTTAACCTTCAAGTTCTTAGGAACCCCTTCTGGAAATGTGTAACGGTGAACCGCACAACGCGGTGTTGCCGTAAACTCACATAGAATGCCATTGTCCAGTTTAACAGCATAATATCCGGGGCGGGCGAACTCATTCTCATGACTGAAAGAATGTTTTTTCTGGTATTTATCTGTGAATGGCATCATGCCGATGTCTCCCAGATCCGGCCCACCGGTTCCACTCAAATGTTTGTGCGAGAAGAATTCGATTTCTGACGAAGCCCAATGATATCCAGAAAACCAGTCCCATCCCATTACCCCGTTATCAGGACTTATCTGCACCATTCCAAAAGGCGTGGTAGCACCCGGAAAAGTATGTCCATGTGCAGCGGTTCCAATAAACGGATCCGCCAGATCTGAGTAAGGCGTTTCCTGAGATGCAGATGCAGCAACGCCAATTGTACTGGCCTTGTTTTTCTGATAAGCATTCAGGTCTTGGTCAGGAGCTGTCCTGTACTGTCCGTATGAAGAAAGAAAGAGTAAAAGTTGTGGTAGAATAATGTAGGTAGAACGCATAGAATAATCTTAATAGATAACGAATCTACCGTCTCTGAGGACACGCATGATTACCAACCTTTCATTGGCTTCGGACCCATTTCATATTCCAAGCTTCCACCGTTGATAATGTCGGAGTGATGAAGAAAAGGTGTTTCAAGCTGTTTTCCATTCAATTTTGCAGACTGGATGTATATGTTCTTCTCAGAAACGTCCGTAGCTGTAATTACGAATTCCAAACTCAAATCTTCAGGATTTGGACGCATGGTGGCTTTTGGAAAGAGTGGAGTTCCGATGGCATACACATCACTTCCCGGTGTGACAGGATAAAAGCCCAGCGAGCTAAAAACATACCAAGCCGACATCTGTCCGCAATCGTCATCGCCATTCAGACCAAAAGGTGTGTTCCGATATTTCTTTGCTCGATATTTCGCCACCTTTTGCTGCGTTTTCCAAGCTTCGCCCACATAATCATAGAGATAGGTGTAATGATGCCCCGGCTCATTTTCGTGTATATAGCGGAAAATACCGCCAAAACCTTTAGTGAGTTTTTTGCTGAATGCTTCCTTTCCTCCCATCAAATCAATCATTCCCGGAACGTCTTGCATCACGCAGAAAAGGTAGGTCCAAGGGCCACCTTCGGTGAAACCATGTTTTCGCTTTTTATACCACGTTCCATCTGAATTTCGTGGCGACATGAAGCCCGTTTCTGGATTAAAGACATTCTTGTAATTGTCACTTCGTTCGAGAAAAAACTTTGCGTCTTCTTCCTTTCCAGCAATCTTGGCCACTTGTGCTACGCAGAAATCATCGTAAGCAAATTCTAAGGTGCGAGAAACGCTTTCGCTGGTCTTGTCAATCGGCACATAGCCCAACTCTTTATACCAACTCAAACCTCCTCTTGCCTCGTAGGCTGTCCACGGGGCACGGTCGTGCCAACGGTTTGTGCTATCGCCCGTTGGCGGCACCATCGCGTCTTTCCACACGGCAGCGTAAGCACGTTTTGGGTCAATTCCATTCACTTCTTTCACCATGGCATCTGCTACCACTGCATCCGCGTGTGTTCCAATCATGATGTTTGTATAGGTTGGATTGGGCCATTTGGGCATGTAACCACCTTCTTCATACATTTGAATAAGTGCATTTACCATTCCGCTGACGTGCTCTGCTGCGGTAAAATGCAATAGCGGATGTTGCGCACGAAAGGTGTCCCAGAGTGAGAAATCGTTGTAGCTCACGCCAGCATGAATCGTGTCATCAAACGCGCTGTAATACCTGCCGTATTCTGAGAATTGGCGAGGAAAAAGCAAGGTGTGGTACATGGCCGAATAGAAGATGCTTCTGTCCGTTTCGCTGCCGCCCTCAATCTCTATCCGATGCAAGTATTTCTCCCACATTTGGCGGGTTTCTTCTTCAACCTTTTTGTAGCTGAAATTTGGGATTTCCCGTTCCAAATTTTCTCGTGCCTGTTCTATGCTGATAAAGGAAGAACCGACCTTTGCCTGTAGCACATTCGTGTTCTTTTCAGGTCGGATCCACGCACCGATGTGGCTGCCTTTTGTCTCCAGAAGGCCAAGGTGCGTTTCGCCATCTTCCCACACGCCCACTTCCTGCATTGGCTTATCGAATTTGATCACGAAGTAGCCTTTGAAACCAGCGACTTTTGGCCCAGTGATGGCAGAGTTTCTATCAGCATTATACCCGATAATCTCATTTGCAGCCGTATCAATTTTGATCCATCCCTCAAAATCGGGATTCTGACTTGCCTCAATAAGTATGAACGGATTGCTTCCTTCTTGGAAAGTGAAGCGCAAAATTCCGCAACGCTCGGTAGCGGTCATTTCAACTTGTATGCGCTGGTTTCGTTTTGCTTTTAACTCCACAGAATAACTGTATGCCTTGGATGTTTCATCCTTATGAGAGAAACGAAGCTTTCTGTCATTCGCCAATGTTTTGATTTTCCCAACTCCTGGCATGAGGCTCACGAAACCATAATCTCCCATCCACTTGGCGGGTTTGTGCGAGCCTTTGAAACCAAGAATCGCCTTATCTCCATAATGATAATTGAGCACCTTTATCTTGCTGACCCGTGTTTGCGGTGTCCAATGCGTCATGCCAAACGGTGGCGTTACAAACGGGGTAGTTCTTCCATGAAAGAAGAGGACTTGCTTGGTGCCGATGATCGGATTTGGGATGTCGGCTAGATTAGACTGAGCCCTAACGCTTGGAATTAGGGCCGGCATAATCACCGCAATCATGAAACCAATCAATAACCTTGAAAGTTGCATGAATCAAATGTAGAGATGTAACTCGGTTTCAGATATATCCTGTACCGCTTTTAAATTCAGTAAGAATTCGGAAATGAAACACAGGCCCGCGCTTTTCAAAAGCCTTTCTATTACCAGCAAATACTCGTTATCTACCTACTGACCAGCCACAAAATACTTCTCTTTATACCTAGGATTTGGGTACTTATAAAAGCCTTCGCCTGTCTTTACTCCAAGTTTACCGGCATCCACATAGGTCTTTAGCAATGCTGAGAAATCCTGGCTCCTCTTATCGCTTTGACTGCTTGTGATGTGCCATGCGGTATCGAGCCCTACGGTATCGAGAATGCCAAAAGGCCCCATCTCCATTTTAAAGTTCCCCATCCAACTACGATCAATATCTTCAATAGATGCTACATCATTCGTCTTCAGCGCACCAGCAGCTCCAATCAAAGCCATGAGTATATAATTGAATACGTATCCCGGATTTTCTTTCTTCACAAAAACAGGAGTTTGCGACAGAATTGGCCCTAACTCCATAAGTAAATCCGAAATCCAAGGTTCTGTAGTACTATGTGGCATCACATCAACCACATTGGAATAAAAAACATCATGAAAATGGTAATTACAGAAGCGTTCTGGCCTTCCGCTTGCATCTGCCAATTGTGAGGGAAGTAAGTACGAAGTATTGGATGTGAAGATGGTTTTTGCTGGACAAAGTTCTCCAAACTGCGCCCAAACTTTCCTTTTCAAATCGATGTCTTCGGTTACCGACTCATTGATGAAATCCGCATCGGCAGCTGCGGCTTCTGCATTGGTGGTAAATGTTAGTCTTGTACGCGCTTGGTCAGCTTCGTCAGAGGTGATTTTTTCAAGGTTCAAAAGCGACTTCAAAATACCTTCTTGCGTACGTTTTGCTTTCACAAGCGCGTCTTCACTTACATCATAGATGGTGGTATTAAATCCGCTAATGGCAGATTGCAAACCAACCCTAAGTCCGAGTGTGCCTGCACCAAGTATCAATACATTCTTTAAATCTTGAATTTCCAGTTTCATATTTTATCTTTTTCAATTGCTCTAGATGCGTTTGCTCCGCATGCTTTTACAGAATATATCAGGTTGGCAAAACGCGGATCCTTGGTCAGTCCTTTCTTATACCTCGCATAGATTTGCTGAATAATCACACCTATTTTGAAAGCCCCAAAAGCGTAGTAAAACACCTGGTCGCTTAGATCAAAACCTGTTTTTTGCTCATAGCGATTAACAAATTCGCTTCTGTTGAGATTACCTGGTAACCAAGTAAGACTAAACCCTTTAAGGGCATCAGAATCGTCTGGCTGCGCCCAATAAGCCAATGAAGTGCCCAAATCCATCAACGGATTTCCAACCGTTGACATTTCCCAATCTAAGACAGCGATAATTTCATCTAATTTTTCAGGATTCAGTACCAGATTATCGTACTTAAAATCGTTGTGGATAAAACTTACATATTTCTGTTCGGGAATATTCTTGCTCAACCAATCGGCCACTTCGGCCATTTCTGGCAAGTCGTCTGTTTGTGAGTTATAGTACCTTTTAATCCAACCAGTTACTTGTCTTTCTGTATAACCTTCAGGTTTGCCAAAATCGGCTAGTCCTGCTTTTTCCAAGTCCATGAGATGCAGGTCTGCCAAATGATCAACACAGGCTTCTGAAACAGCACACATCACCTCAGGCGTTAAAGACAAATCTTTGGGTTGTCTCCCTCTTAGAATCACCCCTTTCACTCGTTCCATAACATAAAACTCTGCGCCCATCACAGACTCATCGTCTGAATAAAGCAAGGGCTTAGGAGCTTGAGCGTAAAAGCCTTGTAAAGCCGAAAGCACGCGAAACTCACGATGCATATCGTGCCCTCCTTTAATGTTTGCACCAAACGGAGGGCGTCTTAGCACATACTCTCTTTCTCCAGATTTTAAAAGATAAGTGAGATTCGAAAACCCACTCGGAAATTGTGAAACCTCCAGTTCCCCAGAAAATCCAGGAAGATTTGCTGATAGGTATTCTTTGAGGACAGCCATATCCAGCTCTTCTCCTTTTCGTATTTCGGTAGCTTTATCTAGCATGCTTAAA
>JBDNJH010000288.1:0-7748 GCA_041687875.1 Flavobacteriales bacterium
ATATCCGCCTGAGGCGGACTGACCCCGATTTTTAATCGGGGGAACGCCCAGAAAATCTTCATGAAATTGATTTGCTAACATGCTTGTAATTACGCTCTGGTTCAAACAAAATTGCCCAAATTCTGCTAAGACCCACTAGGGTTAAAACAAACCTAGTAGGTCTTTCTCTAGAATAAAAAAAAGGCGAGAACTATGTCTCGCCTTTCAAATTCCCTGCCTCAATTTTAGAGGTGCATGGCGTCCTTTTTCTGAAGGTTTTCTGATTCGGTGTGCGGATTATCATCATCGGCCACGCAGCAATCTACGGGGCAAACGGCAGCGCACTGTGGCTCTTCGTGAAAACCGACACACTCGGTACATTTATCGGTAACGATGTAGTAAACGTCCATTTCTGGTGGCTCTTGAGCGGCATCTGCATCGGCTGTGAAACCGCTAAATCCTTTAAACTCGCCTTTGAGCGAGGTTCCATCGGCAAAGCGCCACTCGGCACCGCCTTCATAAATGGCGTTGTTTGGGCATTCTGGCTCGCACGCCCCGCAGTTTATACACTCGTCCGTTATCTTAATGGCCATCTTGTCTCTTGCTTTAAGTGGTTTAGTTTTGCGGCCACAAAGATAGTAGACACACATGAACCATCAAGAGCGAAAAGCAGCATTTATTGGATTGGGTGAGGTTTTGGAGGCAATTTGTAAAAACCCACAGGAAAGTGATTGGGCTGCGGCTTTCAATCAGGCTGAGGCTCAGAACCGTTGGTTCACGCAGGAAAACATGGCCTTGGCCTTGCGTGGTATTGCTTTTATGCTGCAAGCGGAGAAGCTTGACACGTGGCTTTCGGCCTATTCGGATATTCCGGAAACGGGTGATAAACGTGTGGGATTGATTTTGGCGGGGAACATTCCTTTGGTGGGTTTCCATGATTTGCTTTGCGTGCTTGTTTCTGGAAATACGGCTGTGGTAAAGCTTTCGTCTCAGGATGAAATTCTGCCCAAGAAATTGGTTGAAACGCTTGCGGAGATCAGTCCAGAATTGGCTGCGCGGATTGAGTTGAGTGATGGGAAATTGCAAGGTTTTACGCACATAATTGCCACAGGAAGTGACAATAGCGCACGGTATTTCGAGTATTATTTTGGGAAGTACCCGAACATTATTCGTAAGAACAGGAACTCGATTGCCATTATTAATGGTGATGAATCGTTGGATGAGCTGCGCGCCTTGGGTAAGGACATCTTCCGCTATTTCGGATTGGGCTGCCGCAATGTTTCTAAAGTTTATTTATCGGATAAGATGAGTGCAGAAATGTTTTTGGCTACGCTAGAAGATTGGAAGCCAATTGGTAATCACAATAAATATTTCAACAATTACGAATACCACAAGGCGATTTTTCTGGTTGAGAAAATGGCGCATTTAGACAATGGTTTTCTGCTGCTTAGAGAAGAAGCGAGTTTGGGTTGCCCTGTTGGCGTATTGCATTTTCAGACCTACGGCACCTTGGACCAAATGAAGGCGGAAGTGAAGATTCATGCTGATAAAATTCAATGCGTGGTGGCTTCGGACATGTTGGGTTTTGAGAATTCTGTTCCCTTCGGAAAAGCGCAATCTCCTGAGTTGTGGGATTATGCGGATGGGGTGGATACGATGAAGTTTTTGTTGGGGGAATAGCTCCAGTCTTCGTCTTGGTGGTTGCTGATTCAGCTGGCTGATTAGACCCGAAAAACATGCACATTCTTCAGACAAATACCTCTATGTCTCTGACAAATACCTATTTGTGTCGGACAAATGTGCGCGTGTTTAGGACAAATGTAGTTTCCTTACCCCTTACTCTCTACTACGATACAGCTTTACTGTTCCATCCAAATTGGAATAAACCAATTCATAGTATTCTGCCAGATTCCTGTTCAGTTCATCCTTACACTCCAATTGGTTGGACATTCCTGGTTCAATGACCATACACACGTAATCTATCTGAACTGCTTTACCCTCCTGCTTTCCTTCAATCCATGAAACGCATGTGGTCGGGGTCATTGTGCCCAATTTCTGTTCAGTAATCTTATAATAGTTCCATTGCAATGGAAAGTAGGTGAGAGCCGCTTCATAATTGTAAAGAAGAATGATTGGTATATCTACTCCCAAATAATTGGACACATGAACAAAGGGCTTAGTCTGACGAATGGTGATGGGAAGTACCGTAGCATTCGGTTCTATCAACGCGGATACCTCCACCAATTCGGCAGCTACAGTGCTTGCCTTAGTAATAGCCTTGACATTATGATGTACCGACCATGCAGTCACACCATTCGCAACTAGAAATACAGACAGTGACAACCACCTTGGAAGTTTTTGAAAGGACAGCCAAATGATTAAAAAGATGAAAAGAAACCACATCAATCTGGCCGAAATGAAGCCTGCCGTTCCCATGTAGTCAGGAGCTACAAACAACAGCACAAGCGTTGCTAGTGACAAGAGCAACCATTCAGGCCAAACAAGTTTGAAGCCTCCCTCCTGTAGCCGATTTCTCAGACTTCTGACACCAACCGCCAGAAGTAGCGCAGAAAACGTATAGAGTAACGCCCTGCTCATCAGGTCGTAGGCCGCAGGCTCGATTCCCTTGATGGGCATGATGTACTTGAGCGATACGATGATGTCTTTCCAAGGAATGAATCGTGTGGAAGTTTGCAATGTATCCTCCATCACGAGGAATAGGACCGTTATGGCCAAACCAATGCTGAGTGAAGCGAATTGAAACAGCAAATTCCTGATTAGTCCAATCCTGTTTTCCGAACCAGTTACTGCACTCATCAGATTCGGCAGGTTCATCAGGAAAACGCTCAGCAAAAAGAGAACGAAGACAAACGGGTGCGAAAGGCTGATTAGTATGGAAATAGCGGCCAGTTTGGCGAAGTTTGAAATACGAGGAGTGCTCGCATTCTTGACCCAAAGGCCGATTCCAAAGAAGAACAGTACGAGCCCCACGTTGAAGTTGTAGAAGCCATAATGGAACAGAAACGAATAGGTAAATGGGAAGATGAGGTAAAGCAGCAAGGAACTTTTTACTCCTGAAGCTTTGAGTAGGTACCTGACGCTTAACGGAAACCCGACCAGATAGAACAGAAGTATGGCTTTTTCGACCCAAAAGGCAGAGCAGAAAAGGAGAAGACCAGCAAGTAGCAAATGGCCTGACCAGTTGGATGTGGCCGTCTGATTGAATTCCAAATATTGACGGATTGGACTTTGACCATCGCGCCACAGTTCCGAAATGAGTTTGGCATTATACAGGTGAGCAGGGCCGTCAACCGTTGGAAAATAGTCGACCGATAGAACGGGAATCAGATTGACCGCTATGACCGCAAGGAAAAAGTATGGCTCTAGTTTGCCAAGCCAATCAAAGAAATTCCGCTTAGTTAATTCCATCGAAGAAGGCCCAAAGTAACCTCAATTTGCGAAACTCAGAGCGAATTCAACCCCGCATAAACTTTTCTTAGCGGCAAGCCCATCACATTGAAATAGCAGCCATCAATACGGTCAATACCTATGTAGCCAATCCATTCCTGAATGCCGTATGCTCCTGCCTTGTCCAATGGCTTGTATTTCTGAACATAGAAATCAATCTCATCCTCGGTCAATTCTCGAAAATGAACTTCGGTTCTATCAAAATCTGAAATGGTCTTTTCTGATGTTCGCAAGGTGATTGCCGTATAAACCTCGTGCGTTGTTCCAGAAAGCTGACGAATCATGCGTTTCGCATCTTCTAGATCAATAGGTTTTTGCAATTCGCGATCATTAAGCCAAACGATTGTATCAGCAGTGAGGACAATTTTTCCTTCCAATTCTTCTTCCGAAAAGGCATTGGCTTTTAGCTTAGAAAGAAACAATGGAATATCTTCTCGTTTGAGATTATCGGGATAAATCTCCTCCACATTTTTTGGCTGAATTGTGAACTGCAAACCCAACTCTTCCATCAGCCATTTTCTGCGTGGCGAGGCAGAGGCCAGAATGAGTTCTTTTCTTTTCAGATCAATCATAGAACCGCTATTCTAAAAACAATCAGTGACAGAATCCCACCCAACATCAACACTTTCGTTAGTGTACTCGCCAAATGGAAATCTTTCGGAGTTTTTCCGCGCAATACTTGAAAAATGATGGCGGCAGCTGGTAACTGGACAGCGATCAGAAAGTAACCGAACATCAACCAATCCTCGTCACGAATCCAAGCCGTTTGTAAGGAGACGATGGCGCTCATCAGAACCATTGTAAGCACAATTACAATCGCTTTGGTAGCTTTCACGCCCAATACAATTGGAATGGTTGTGCACTTTAGCAGCTGGTCTCCTTTCAGGTCTTCCATGTCCTTTATCATCTCGCGAATAAGAGTGGTGAGAAATGAGAAGAATGCCAACGCCACCAGAACAGGAGCCCACGGAAGCTCCATCCACAGATTGGGTGTGCACATCATTTGGATGTAAAGCGGACGGAATGGAACGAGACCTGCCAAAAAAGCAACAACCAGATT
Organism: Flavobacteriales bacterium; assembly: GCA_041687875.1. Classification (GTDB taxonomy): domain Bacteria; phylum Bacteroidota; class Bacteroidia; order UBA10329; family UBA10329; genus UBA10329. The sequence goes on from JBDNJH010000288.1 coordinate 4,508, forward strand.
TCCGATAAGGAATTGGCGCTTGTATGAATACGAATAGAAATACAATCCGCCTGCGGACAGCATGAAGATCAACGAATTGGAAATGTTGCCTAGATCCCAGCAAAGGAACATTCCCAAGCCAAGTCCAACGGAACCCAGACCGTAGTAGAAATTCCAGGCTTGTTCTTCCGAGATTGTATTGCCGACAATGATTCTATCGGGCTTATTATGAAAGTCGATATTCTGGTCGAAGATGTCGTTGACCACGTTTCCTGAGGCAGCGATAAGCACAGTTGCCAATGCCAACAAGAACCAATGCAGATTGGAAATGCAGGAAATAACTCCCGAAAGCTCTGATATAGGATCAACAAGTTGGGTCTTGGCAAGTAGAAAAATCAACCCAATTATCAAGAGATTGGGCCATCTCGCCAAACGCAGGTAAGCCATCAATTACTTCTTCTTGGCCGTTTCTTCCGCAGCCTTTTCAGCATCGTAAATGGCGTTCAGGCCTGCCACAACATCGGCAGTTATGTCCAAGGCCGGGTTGCCTAAAAGGATTCCACCAGCCTCATCAGAATAAGCCAAAACGTATGAGAATCCGTATTCCTGATTGTACTCGGCCAGAAACTTCTTGATGTTAGCGGTCACTTTTTTGGTTCCTTCCAGTTCCTTCTCCATTAGCTTTTGAGACAGGTTCTGTTGCAAACCTCCTACCTCCTGCTCTGCTTCCATCGAAAAAGCTTGTGCATTCTGCTGAAGACTTTGCAGTTCTTGCATCTTATTGTTGCGCAAAACCTCGTTCATACCACGAGCATCTTCCTCAAATTTGGCGGCTTTGGTCTGAAGCTCTGAAGCCATCTGCTCTAACTGTTTTTCCAGCAAAGACGAACGCTGCTCCACTTTTCGCTCACTTTTCGTGCGCTCAAGTTCCAACTCCGATTGCAGATCATCAATCAGCTTGTAGTTTTTCCACAGTGAATCTTGATTGATGTGAGCAATTTTCAGCGTGCTCGAAATGCTATCCACCACAGCCGAATCGACCGTGTTCTTGCGAGTCTCAGGCTTCGTGTTTGCAAACTGGAAATAGAACAAAATGGCCACCGCTATCGCGAGGATTCCGTTCAATACTAAGGGAAGTGCTTTCATAATGCCTTTTGGTTTGGGAGGCAAAGGTAACGGCTTAAAGGAAACCCGAAATCCTAAATTAGAAATACGAAAAAGGAAGCACGAAATGCGAAATCACAGACTCGAAACCAGTGGTTTCGGATTTCATCTTTTCGTGCTTAGAATTTTACCTCTTCAGAATATCCAACGACTCTTTAATGTGCTTAGTTGGGCTCAACTGCGAATCGAATTTATGAATGACTTTTCCTTGTTTATCAATCACAAATGTGACACGACCGGGAATCATTCCGAACAAATCGTAAGCGCCATATGCCTTACGCGCTTTTCCAATTGGGTCACTCAACAGAATGAACGGCAAACGGTGATTTGCCGCAAAGCCAGAGTGACTGCTTGAACCATCGCTGCTAATTCCAATTACCTCTGCTCCAACTTCTTTGAAGTCTTCATAACTATCTCGGAAGGAACACGCCTGAGCGGTGCAGCCAGGTGTTTCATCCTTCGGATAGAAATAAACCACCACGCTTTTTTCGCCTCGGAAACCACTCAGTTTTACCAAGTTTCCGTCTTTGTCCTTCAACTCAAAATCTGGCGCTATATCGCCCACGCTTATTTTTCCCATTTCTTGTTTTGATTCTGTTTTGCAGGCGGCTAGGCCAGCAATGATGAATATTGAAATTACTGGTTTAATCAGTGTCCTATTCAACACCTTCAATTCGTTTTAGTTCTTTCTTAATGAGTTCGGTTATTTCATCGCCCTTCATATAAATCATCAAGTGCGTTCCTCCTTGCACAGTTATCGGGTTCTTAATCCTTCTGTGAGGGAACATACGATCCATGGTTCCGTGGATGTGCGCAATGCGTGATTCGTCTCCCTTTCCGCGCCATTTTGGAGCGTTTACAATGGCCCAGCGCATGAACTTGTCGTCTTGTTCTTTAAACATCTGAACCATGTGACCTGCATCGCCTTTCAGTCGTTTCTTCTGAGCCATTTCCCAAACAAAGGTGAAATGTTTCATGACGTTGGGAGGCAGCAATCCTTGAATGGGGAATGCCCGTCCGAGCCTCAATAAATTGGATCTTTCCTCATGCGATTTAATACTTGAGACCAGTATCGCCTGCAAATTTGGAATGAATGTGGTCATTTCAGAGGCCAAAATCCCTCCCATCGAAAGTCCGATCACCACCGGATTCTTGGCTTTTAAAATAGGCTCTGCCATCTTGCGTGCATAGGAATTCATAGTGTCCTTCCATTCGGGAATGACCCACGGAATATGCGTCTGTTCGTAACCATCAAGCTTAATTCTATCGAAAGCGCGGTGGTCGGCACCAAGGCCGGAAATGAAAAATATGTGTGGTTTTGGCAAGCTGAAGTACATTACGGATTCGCACGAATATACGGATGCCTTCAACGGTTATTCGATATTTGTCCTAACTGCTAATAGCTAAAACCTAAACGCTCAAATGTCTAAACTCAAACTCGACCTCCACGAGATATTCAACAAGGGAAAAAAGATTGACCAAGCACTGAACGACATCATTGATGAAGCGGTGGAGAAGAAAATTCCACTCATTGAGATTATTCCCGGTAAAGGAAGCGGGCAGTTGAAGAAAAGTGTTATCCGATTTCTAGAACAGAAACACATCAAGGCAAAGTATCATCGCATTGATAAGGACAGCAAGAATTTTGGGAGGCTGTTTGTAAGGTTCAAGCACTAATAGCTGCTAAAAACCGACCGGCTGCCACATGTACTTTTCAGTACGTAGGTCAAAATAGGCCATTTTACCAGCCTTTTCCAATCTCAGCACTTCCGATTCCATCACAATAATCTCTTCCATCGAACATGGGATTAGATACGCACCGCTCTTATCTATCAAACATCTAAAATCTCCACGTTTGACCAAGGCAACGCCAGAGGGCAGAAAGTCAGAACCTTCATCGTATTCGGCCGAGATTACCAATTCATTTGCATCATTTATGTAACCCCAGGTTGCCCCGATTTTGACTGCCGCCATTCCTTCCGAAAAGCCCCAAGTGTCGTCATACTTTGCTGGGATAACATCGATGCCTGAGGAATTGAAAAATCCGAACTTCCCTTTTTTCTTGGCGGCAAATCGTCCATCCTTAATGGGGTCAATC
>JBDNJH010000057.1:0-17262 GCA_041687875.1 Flavobacteriales bacterium
AAAAGAAACGTACAATTACAAGCGTTGATTGCGGTTTTATTCGCTGGCCTGATGTTCTCATCATGCGGAAACATCGACATTATTAAGAGAAAGTATCGACCTGGATTTCATGTTGATATATCTAAAAAACGAGAGAAAGTAAAAGTAGCAGAAGAAACCTCAGTAGCTGATTCTCGCAAGACCGAGGAAATGAAAACGGTTGAGCCTATTGAAGCGAAAGAGTTGGAGTCCACCGCAGAGTTGCTTTTGATAGCAGATGCTTCCGAAGCACAACCACAGTCTGTTAAGTCTGAGAAAAAAGAAGCCATGAAGGAAGTGGTACACTCAAAGGAGTTTAAGGCAATGACCTTCGATTAGCGGATAAAGAGCATCAGCCGAGAAGTTTTTAAGCCAACAAGAGCTCCGGTTGCTGGGTCTGACTGGATGAAATGGGTGGCATTCGGAACCGGAATTGGGTCATTGGCTTTTGGCGCAATGGCTTTAATTTTTGCCATTCTTACAGTTGTTTTCTTCTCATCGTTTGTTTGGGGTGCGGCCATATTAGCCTTATTGCTTGGTGGAGCCGCAATTACATTTGCTATCCTTCACAAGAAGAATAATGGTACGGGACCACAAGCCCGATTAGGAATGATTTTCGGGATAATTGGTGCTGGATTAGCGGTATTGGCAATTATTTTGGGAGCTATTTTCTTTACCGTATTTGTGCTGTAAATCGCTATAGATTGAATTGAATAAAAGGGCGTTCCGATTGATTGGAACGCCCTTTCTTATTCTGGGTAATTGAGATGCGAATTTTTCAAATCTTCAATCGTGTCGAGGTCAGACAGCTGGCGGACTAACCCATAATTCAGCTCGTTTGCATTAAGGTCATTAGTGGTGTCTTGAAGAACAGAATCAGTGCTCCATTTTTTATTTTCAAAAACGAATGGAAGTGGTTTTTTCATCCCAAGGAGATAGTAGCCACCATCTTTAGCAGGGCCAATAACTACATCTTTTTTTTCCAAAATGTCAAATGCTTCATGAATGGTATCTGCGCTTAATTCTGGGCAATCGCTTCCAATAATAATCGCCTTATCCGCGCCAAAAGCAAATATTTGCTCAAACGCATTCTTCATCCGTTCTCCCAACGAATCGCCTTCCTGCACAAACTTGTTGAATTTGTCTTCATCCCAAACATCATTTTCAATCTCATCAGAATAGAAAACATTTCGAGTGCAATCTGATTTTAGAGCAGCATTTCTCGTTATTTCAAGCAGTTGCCAATAAACTTCTAGCGCCTTCTCGTTACCAATGCCAGCAGCAAGGCGTGTCTTTACTTTTCCCAACACAGGATTCTTGATGAAGATGATAAGGTGTCTGTTATGTTGCATTTGTTGCCGCTTTTCGTCAAATGACCGAAAAAAATCCATTGACAAATATCAATTGCGTACATAGTTTCTAATTTTAGCGATGGCGATCCAACTAGGTCGTTTTTACTCAAAACAATAGAGTTATCATGTATGAAATAGGCGTTGGAAAGGCCGATATCACCGCGTTTAAACTCGGTGTGGGAATGATGGGTTACGGTATGTATTTCAATATCGTAAAAGGGGTGGAGACGGATCTTTTTGCACGAGCTGTTGTCATTCGCGACACAGCCACCGGAAAGAAGGTGGCGTTGGTTAATGCGGAGATTTGCTTTATTACCATTGCCATAAGGCGAGGGGTGATGAAGAAATTGCAACGCAAACACGAGCATCTCGGATTTGCAGAAGATTCTGTAATGCTAACCGCGCAACACACGCACAGCGCACCTGGGGGCTATTCGCATTTTGGTTTATACAATATGTCTATTCCGGGTTTTGTGCCCGAAGTGTATCAGAAAGTAGTGGATGGTATTGTGGATGCAATTGTTGAGGCGGCTGAAAGTATCCAACCAGCTACCATTAAAATATCCAAATCGGAGGTGGCCGCAGATAAGGAAGTCGCCTTCAATCGTTCCTTGGCTGCCTACAATGCCAATCCGGAGGTGAAAACCAAACTCAAAAAAGAAGAGGCGAATCAGGCTTTGGACCGGAACATGCTTCTGATGCGGTTCGATGATCTAGAAGGAAAACCGATTGGCTCTTGGAATTGGTTTGGGGTGCATACCACAAGCGTGAGCAACGACAATCATCGCATTTGTTCAGACAATAAAGGCTATGCCGCCAAGTATCATGAAGATAAGGTGCGCAAGGCAAAGAAGGACACGTTCGTTTCTGTTTTCGCGCAGCGCAAGACAGGCGATGTATCGCCAAACTGGAAATGGGACCGCAAGAAAAAGTGGACGCGCGGCAAGTTTGAGGACGATTTTGAGAGTGCCAAATACAATGGTGAGATTCAATTTGAGCACGCGGACCAGCTTTTTAACCAGGCCAAGAATCAAGATCAGCTGCCCACCCAACTCGATCATGTTATGACCTATGTTGATTTTCGTAAGGTGATTGTTGATAAAGAATTTGCCTGCGGCCAGAAGGACGCACGTACTGGCCCGGCTTGCCATGGCGTTGCTTTTTTTGAGGGAACCAAAGAAGGCCCAGGAATGCCGCCTGCCGTTGCATTGCTTGCCCGAACATTGATAAAAGCGCAGAAAGCCTATGATTTGGCGGCAGCTCCTTTTAAGACGAAGGAAAAAGCAGACCGAATCTATTTGAAGTACCTGACCCAAGGGCCAAAAGATATTCTCATAGAGGCTGATGAGCGAAGAATCCTCGGAAGTCGCGACATCAAGAATCTGGTCGTTCCAGCTTGGGCAGATCCTGCAGTGGGACAGTTCAAGAAGTTTCACGCCAACGGCAGCTTGGGCGATAAGCCTTGGACTCCGCAGATCCTGCCCATTCAGATTATCATACTCGGCAATTTGGCTCTGATAGGAATTCCTGCCGAGATAACCACAATTGCAGGTCAGCGATTGGAAGATACGCTGCTTGAAGTATTGGCAGATCGTGGTGTAACAGAGGTTGTCTGTTCCGCCTACTCCAATGCTTATTGCGGTTACATCACCACCTATGAAGAGTACCAATTGCAACTGTATGAAGGCGGTCACACCGTATTCGGGCAACATTTTTTGGGCGCAGTTCAAACTAGGTTCAAGCAATTGGCCACGGAAATGCTGAAACCAGACAATGAGCGCAACGTTGTGGAAGATGGTCTTCCTTCAATCTTTACGGATGAGGAGATTCAGCTCCGGTCTTTCGACATTAAAACGCAAAAGCGGTTGATTCAGCTGTGAGAGCAAACCCGTCAACTTTCAAAAAGTGGACGGGTTTGTCATTTTACTTCTTGTAAATAAGGAGACGGATGATTTCTTACTTTCAACGCCATGTCAATAGACAAGATAGATAGCGAATTGCAGGAGGCCGCACGCGTGTTGGAAACGTTCATGAACGATGCTTCCAACCTACAAGCCATCCGAAAGGCGGCCAGTCTACTGGTCAATTCGGTGAATACAGGCGGTAAGATCTATTCTTGTGGAAACGGGGGTTCCATGAGCGATGCCATGCACTTTGCAGAAGAGTTGAGCGGTCGTTTTCGTGATGAACGGAAACCAATTGCGGCCATGGCCATTTCCGACCCAGGTTACATTACCTGTACTGCAAACGATTATGGTTACGAGCACATATTTTCACGTTTTATCCAAGCGTTTGGAGCAAAAGGCGATACGCTTTTGGCGATTAGCACATCTGGCAATTCAGAGAATGTATTGAATGCTGCTCGAGCTGCAAAAGCGAAGGGAATGCATGTAATTGCTTTGACAGGAAAAGACGGAGGCGAATTGGCCAAACTCTGCGATGTAGAAATACGCGCTCCTCACTCAGAATACTCAGACAGAATTCAAGAAATTCACATCAAGGTCATACATATTTTGGTGATGTTGATTGAACAAGAAGTACATCAATAATGCTAGTTAAAACCTACGGTAGCGCAGTTTATGGCGTTGATGCCCACATCATCACCGTAGAAACCAATATTGCTGGCCAAGGAGTGAATTTCTTCATGGTGGGATTGCCAGATAATGCAGTGAAGGAAAGCCAGTTACGAATTCGTGCAGCATTGAAAAACGTAGGCTATCACACACCAGGCAAAACAATTACCATCAACATGGCTCCAGCCGATCTTCGCAAAGAAGGTTCTGCCTACGACCTTACCATTGCCGCAGGAATTCTTGCCGCTTCGGAACAGATAAAATCTGAAGCAGTTTCAGATTACATCATCATGGGAGAGCTTTCGCTCGATGGTGGATTGCAACCTATAAAAGGAGTGCTTCCCATTGCTATCAAAGCACGAGAAGATGGGTTTAAAGGGTTCATCCTCCCCAAAAAAAATGCGCGCGAAGCTGCCATTGTGGATGGGCTGGATGTGTACGGAATTGAGAACATCAAGGAACTAATCGGTTTCTTTGATGGAAAGCTTGAGTTGGAGAAGACCATCGTCAACACGCGAGAGGAATTCTACAAGAACCAGAGTGACACAGATTTAGACTTTTGCGATGTAAAAGGGCAAGAGAACATCAAACGCGCCATGGAAATTGCTGCGGCTGGTGGACACAACTTGTTGCTAATTGGCCCGCCCGGAGCAGGGAAAACGATGCTCGCCAAACGCTTGCCGTCCATTCTTCCGCCACTCTCGCTCAGGGAAGCGTTGGAAACCACCAAGATTCATTCGGTTGCTGGAAATCTTGGTTCAGAAACCTCTTTAATGACCATGCGGCCTTTTCGGGCACCGCATCATACCATCTCAAATGTTGCTCTTGTAGGGGGCGGACAGATTCCTCAGCCTGGGGAAATTTCCCTTGCTCACAATGGTGTTCTGTTCTTGGATGAATTGCCAGAATTTCAGCGTACGGTTTTAGAAGTTATGCGGCAGCCGTTAGAAGACCGCATGGTTACTATTTCGCGTGCGCGGATGTCTGTCGATTATCCTTCTAGCTTCATGCTTGTTTCGAGCATGAATCCATGTCCGTGTGGGTTTTACAATCATCCAGAGAAAGATTGTGTTTGTGCTCCTGGTGTGGTGCAGAAATACCTGAACAAAATATCGGGGCCGCTGCTCGATCGCATCGACATTCATATTGAAGTTACTCCTGTTCCAATCAACGAACTGACGGATTTCTCTCCGGCTGAGAAGAGTGAAGACGTTCGGAAGCGTGTCATTGCGGCACGCGAAATTCAGGTGGAACGTTTCAAGGAAAAAACCAACGTACACTGCAATGCCATGATGGGAACAAAGCTTTTGAAAGAGGTTTGCAAGATTGATGAAGCATGCAAGGACATGTTGAAAAAAGCTACCGACCGATTGGGTCTTTCGGCACGTGCATTTGATAGAATTCTGAAAGTTTCAAGAACAATTGCTGACCTCGAAGGCTCGGAAAAGATAGAACCAAGTCATCTGGCAGAGGCCATTCAATACCGCAGCCTCGACCGTCAGAACTGGGCCGGATGATTCTCATCCGCCTATTACTTTTTCTCCTTTTTCCCTTGTTCTTTCTTCCTACTTCCGCACAGGAGATTCACGAATACATCGACCTGCAGATCCATCCATGCATGCACGTTCCTTATTCCTTTTTTGGAACAGGATTGGAAACGTTTGACGAATCGAGTCCGCCCAATCTGAGTTGGAAACATCAGTTCACCAATGTCAATTATGCCAACTATCTGCGCAAGAACAAAGGCGCAAGAATTTTATGTGTTGGAGCACTGACACAAGAGAACATCGCCTCGGCCAAGCGTGGTAGGAAAGTGGTAATGAAGCAGATAAATTTTGTGAATGATTTTGTGGCGGCCAATGCTAAGGATTTCGCTGTTGCCCAAACGCCACAGGAGGCACGCGACCTCGTTCACAACACGGATAAGACCATCATCATCCATTCTATTGAAGGAGGAAAACGCTTGGTCAATTCGCAGGAAGATGCCAAATTTTGGGCAGCGCAGGGCGTGGCGTTCATCACCTTGGTGCATTTGGTCGATAGTAGGTTGGGCGCGGCTGCCAATCAGCCCGTGTTTGCGCTCAAATTCCTGAATTTCAAAAGTCTTTTCAGAAAAGAGAAGAATAGACGGCTGACCGAGCGAGGCAGGAAGGCCATTGTTTGGCTTGCCAATGCGGGAGTTATGACCGACATAACGCACATGAGCGATAATACGCGGAAAGATGCGCTGGCGTTGATGGAGGAAAAAGGCATTCCGCCATTGGTGACGCATGATGTGTTCAAACCCATTCAAAACCAACCGCGTGGGATGGAGGAGGAGGATGTTTTGAAGGTGTATGCGAACAACGGTTTCATTTCGCTACCGATAAGTGGCGAAACCTGCAGGCCGTATAAACCTAGGGCAGATTATCAGGCCAAGTTGGACGGTCTGTCAAGCTACTGTAATGGCTCCATCGACAGCTACAAATTCACGTATGAGGAGGTGAAAAAGTTCTTAGAAAAGGAACTTCCAGCCAATCAAGTGGCAAACCTTTCCATCGGGTTTCAGACGGATTTCAACGGTTGGTTGAACCATCACCGGCCACGTTATGGTGAGGAAGGGTGCTATCCAACTGACCAGGACAGCACCTACGAAGCGATTGAACTGCAAGGTCTGGCGCATCCCGGACTGCTGGAATCGCATTGGCGATTGTTGGAGAAGGAGGGAGTTGATCTGGAACCCATCAAACGGTCTTCGGAAAAATTCCTTCGGATGTGGGAGTATGTGCTGGGGAAGAAGGGGATGTTTTAGCAGGGTGTCGAATCAGCTTGATTGATTGCTTACTTTCGAATCATTAAATAAAACCCCATGCGCTACATTTTACTTTTTATCCTTCTTCCATTCTTCACCTTGGGTCAGAATGAACTGACGGAAACCCACACGGCTGTCTTCTTTTATAAAGGTGTTTCAAAATCGGAACAGATGAATGTGCTTGAGAAGCACGGCATTGATAGGGAAACGGTGGTGCAGTTCGGAAGCCGTGATGTAGTGTTTGTTCCGAATGCAGTTGTTGCGGCAAATGCATTGCGTAGCGATGAACAGGTCGAATATATTTCGCCTGTTTTTATGAATGAGAAGAAGCAGTTTGTCACCTATCAATCAAGCTTTTTTGTGAAGATGAAGAGTCTGAATGACCTCGAATTGGTGGAGCGCGAAGCAAAGAAGATAGGGGTGGAGGTGCTGGTTGCCAACCGCTTTAATGCAGATATGATTGAGCTAAAAGCAGATAAGTTTGGGATTGATGCCATTGAGGCGGTCAACCATTTTAAAGCTACGGGATTGTTTGCGATTGTGAGTCCGAACCTGATGCACACGGTAAGCGATTGCTCGGTAGATGACCCACGCTTCGACCGCCAATGGAATCTGAAGAACGATGGTTCGAGCCTTCAAGGAAGCGGAACCATTGGTGCAGATATAGATGTGGAGGCAGCTTGGGCCATCACCACGGGAAGTCCGAACATCAAGATTGCCATCATTGATAGTGGGGTTGATACGCTTCATCCAGAATTGTTGGGAAAACTGTTGCCTGGCTTTGATGCCTTTGACGCAGGCACAAAGGGATATCCGATTCCGAATTATGATAGCGATGGGCACGGAACTGCTTGCGCTGGGATTGCAGCAGCCACCACCAACAACAATTTGGGTGTTGCAGGCGTGTGCCAAAACTGTCAGGTTATTCCGATACGTGTTTTTGAATATCAGTTGCTGGCGGGAGAGGTTCAGCCTTGGTCTACAACAGATGTGTTCATTAATGGATTGAGTTGGATGTGGCAAGTGGCTGATGCAGATGTTGCGTCAAACTCATGGGGAGTGCCTGATTTTCTGTTGGCGCTCTTTCCGGGAGGAGATACGCTTGTGAATGCAGTGATTGACGATGCCATTGAGCAAGGTCGTGGCGGATTGGGAGTTCCTATGTTGTTTTCGAGCGGAAATGATGGAATTACCGATACCATTCCAATCTGGCCAGCGCGTTATGCGTCAACCATTGCGGTTGGGGCCACAAGCATGTGTGATCAACACAAGACAAAAACCTCTTGTGATGGAGAAACCTGGTGGGCCGGAAACTGGGGAGAAGGTTTGGATGTAAGTGCTCCGGGCGTTCGTATCGCCACCATCGATATGTTGGGAACGAATGGTTTCCATTCAACCGAATATTACAACAGTTTTAATGGAACATCTGCTGCGTGCCCGAATGCAGCAGGAACGATGGGGCTTGTTCTTTCGCACACGCCCGGATTGCCAGAATGGTTGGCGCGGAAGGTTTTGAGTTCTACCAGCGAAAAGGTGGGCGGCTATGCTTATTCCGCTTGGAAAGATGCCGGAACTTGGAGCAAAGAGTTGGGATATGGCCGTATCAACGCCTTTCAAGCCGTTACCTATGGTGCTTCGGCAGTTGGCGAGCTTGCTACTGATAGGAACGTGTTGGTTGAAACGCATATGGATAAGTACATCATCCGAACGCTAGACAACACGCAGGTTGCTTGGCAATTGTTTGACATTAACGGACGCGCGGTGCTTTCGGGAAATGCAAACGGGGTTGTGAACATATCGCACAGCGGATTGAGCGCAGGAATGTATGCCCTAAGAATGGAGGGTGCGAAATTGAAGGAAACAGTTAAGCTGTTGATTCCTTAAAAAAGGCCGTTTATTTCGGCATCAATTCGGGTGATGATTTTCCCGAGGTCTTCTGGATTTTCGGAGAAGTTGTTCTCGTCTACTTCAATTATAAGAAGTTTGCCTTTGTCGTAGGTGCTAATCCAAGCTTCATAACGCTCGTTCAGTCGCTTTAGGTAATCCAATCGGATCGTCTCTTCGTAGGCGCGTCCCCGTTTCTGGATCTGATTCACCAATGTAGGGATGGAAGCACGTAGATAAATCATCAAATCTGGTGGTGCCACAAACTCATTCATCAACTGAAACAACGACAGGTAATTGTCAAAATCGCGGCTGGTCATCAGTCCCATTGCGTGGAGGTTGGGCGCAAAGATGTGCGCATCCTCAAAAATGGTTCGGTCTTGAATAACAGTTTTGCTGCCGTTCTTAATCTCCATCACCTGTCGGAAACGAGAGTTGAGGAAATAAACCTGTAGGTTGAAAGACCAGCGCTGCATCTCTTCGTAGAAATCGTTGAGGTACGGATTATCGTCTGCTGCTTCGTACTGGGCTTCCCACTTGTAATGTTTAGAAAGAAGTCCGGTTAGAGTGGTTTTTCCTGCTCCGATATTCCCGGCTACTGCAATGTGTTTTGGTTGTGACATGGACGGTCAAAAATAGTAATTGAAAGCACGAACCCAAACCGAAATCCGGAGATTGCACCATTTAGTTTCATTGGGTTTTATTTGTCGGTGGAGAATATCAGCACTTGATTTTTCTGCATCACGTAAAGCCGGTTTTTTTCGATGCTCAATGCCTTAAATTCATCTACTGGAAGAATTATTTCCACCTGATCAAAATTCATTTGGTCGTATTTAAGCAGTTTGCTCTCATATTCTAGAAAAATTCCGTTTTCGCGCACCTGAATGCGTTCAGCACCTTTTATGGGAATAAGCTTGGAGTAGGTTCCGAACGAGTCGAAAACGAAGACTCCGTGCTTAGGGTCGTTGAGGTAAAGCCAATTTTCGAATTCAATTAGCTGATTTGGGTAAATTTCGGCTCCCACCAATTGATTTACATTAGAAACATCGTTGGTAATTTTCAACCCTTGATCATAGCGCAGCAATCGAAAACTAACAGGGTCGTACACCCAAAAACCATTATCGAATGATGCACAGGCCAATGTTGCCAGTTCCAGCCCAAGGTCGTTAAGATTGATGTTGTCTCGTGTTTGGCTGAGGGTGTTATCCAAAAGTGCAATCTCGCTGTAGCCAGGATAGAACAGCAGAAGCTTCATTGGATTTCGTGTGTCCAAATGGGTAATAACGCCTCGGCTCATGTCACTGTATTGATATTTAAGCAGACCATCATCGTAATAGACAAAAAGTTCGTAGCCCTTGGCCAAATAAAGCCGTCCTATGTGGTCGGTGATCATAAAGTCGAACTCACCTTTAATGGTATTGGTAAGTTTGAGATCCTGCGCAAATGCACTGAAACCGAGCAGCATTAAGATTCCGAAAATGACGCGATTCATCATGTGAACGAATCTACGCAAAACCATGCCGCTAAGCGGAATATTGTTGCACCGCCTCCTAACTCCTAACTTCATTCTTCTATCTCCTCAATTATTTGCAATGGACAATTTGCGATATACGATTTGCAATTTGTCTGTTGTTTCAGCTTCGGTTTGTCCCTCGTACCTTATCCTTCGTCCCATTTTTCTAATTCCTAAATCACCTTATTTAACATGCGTTCGTAATTCAGAAAATAGGTCAAACGCGGTCGTGCGTGGAATACTTACTTTTGGGCAAACTTTTTTAAGATGGATTTAAGTGGAATTCTTTCAATCGGTGGTCATCCCGGATTGTTCAAAATGGTCAGCCAAATAAAAGGCGGTCTTGTGGTAGAATCGTTGATCGATGGCAAAAGGATGCCTTCATACGCTGCCACTCAGAAGATACTGGCCTTGGCGGATATCAGCATTTATACTGATGCGGATGATGTGCCTTTGGCAGATGTTTTTGTGCTTCTTTTTAAGGAAACTTCGGGTAAAGTTGGGCCAGACCCAAAGAAAGCTTCCATCCAAGAACTGAGCGATTTTCTTACCAAAGTGCTGCCAAATTATGACAAGGAGCGAGTCTATAACTCAGATTTAAAAAAGCTTTTTGTGTGGTTCAATCTGTTGGTAGAAAAAGATTTATTGAAGGAGAAAGAGGAAGAACCGAAAGAAGAGAAATCGGCTAAAAAGAAAGCTCCTGCAAAAGCGGCCAAGGAAGAAAAACCCGCTGCGGCCCCAAAGCCAAAATCTGAGCCGAAAGGAAAGAAGGGCGCGACCAAGAAGGTCAAAAAATAAACCGAAACATGCAAAAGGAAGCTGTAATACCCACACGTCCGGTAAGACGATACTTGGCGGAAGAATTCCGTGTTGATAGTTGGGACACACTTCAACCATTATTTGATGAGTTGCTTAACCGCACGATTTCAAGCGTTTCTGAACTCGAAGAGTGGCTAAAAGACCTGAGCGAGATAGAAGCTGTGCTGAGTGAGGAAACAGCTTGGCGCTACATCCGAATGAACATTGACACAACCAATGATGAGTACGCCAAAGCGTTCGACTTTATGGTAACGGAGATTGATCCAAAAGCAGCTCCGTATTCAGACAGATTCAATAAGAAACTTCTCGAATCTCCTTTTTGTAAGGAGTTGGATACGGAGAAGTATGCCATTTTTTTGCGAGCACTAAAAATGCAAATCAAGCTATATCGCGAAGATTGTATTCCGTTGTTCACCACGTTGCAGCAGATGCAGCAGAAGTACGGAATGATTACCGGAGCCATGAGTATTGAGCATCAAGGTCAGAAGTTGACGCTTCAAATGGCAAATAGCTTTCTGAAGGATACAGACCGTGAATTGCGAAAGTCGATTTACGAGAAGGTGAACGAGGCGCGATTAAGCAAATCGAAGGAGCTTGATCAATTGTTTACCGAACTGATTCGCTTGCGCGATAAGATTGCCAAGCAAGCTGACCATGCCAATTACCGCAATTACAAAATGGATGCGCTCGGTCGGTTTGATTATACAGCAGAAGATTGTTTCACATTCCATAGCGCTATTGAAGCCGAGTGTGTTCCGCTTAATAATAAGGTGGATTTGGACAGAAAGGAAGCACTTGGATTGGGCTCTCTGAAGCCTTTCGATAACGATGTTGATCCTTCTGGGAGAGCAGGTTTGAAACCATTCAAAGACGAGCAGGAGCTGATTAATCTTTCGATAGAGGCGTTCAGTAAAATCCGACCATATTACGGTGAATGTTTGGAGACGATGAACGCAATGGGTCACCTAGATCTTGGCTCTCGTTTGGGAAAAGCTCCAGGAGGATTTAATTATCCGTTGTACGAAATTGGTGTTCCTTTCATTTTTATGAATTCTGTGGGTTCGCTTCGCGATTTGATTACCATGGTGCACGAAGGTGGTCACGCAGTGCATTCGTTCCTAAGCAAAGACCTTGAGATTACTGGATTCAAGAATTTGCCATCTGAAGTTGCCGAGTTGGCAAGCATGAGCATGGAGTTGATTTCCATCGATCAATGGGATGTTTTCTTTGACAATGAAACTGATTTGAAGCGTGCCAAGAAAGAACATCTGGAAAAAATCATGGCAACATTGCCTTGGATTGCTACGATTGATGCTTTTCAGCATTGGATTTATGAAAATCCTACACATACCGATGAAGAAAGAGGAGAGAACTGGTTACGCATAAGTAGTCGTTTCGGTGGAAAGGTTGTGGATTGGACGGGTTACGAGAATGTGAAGAAATTTCAATGGCAGAAGCAACTTCATTTGTATGAGGTGCCGTTCTATTACATCGAGTATGGCATCGCGCAGTTAGGCGCGATTGCCGTTTGGAGAAACTACCGTCAGAATCCTGAAAAGGCGTTGGATCAATATGAAGCCGCACTCAGTTTAGGCTACACTAAGCCAATTGGCGAGATCTATGCTACGGCTGGTATCGAATTCAATTTTAAGCAAGATTACGTTCGCGAACTGATGCAGTTCGTATGGGACGAATACTCTAAGTTGTAATCAACCAACTTCAGATTGTATCAATAAAAGAGGCTTCCTGAAAAGCAATTTTCAAGCAGCCTCGGCATGAAATATTTACTAGTTCCTTCCTTCCTTCGTCAGGAAGACAACTGAGATACGGGATTCTTCTTCAAAGAACCTCCTTCCATTTCCCTCCGTTTGTTACCCTGACGAAGGAAGGGTCTCTTATCTTCGGTTTTCAGAATTATCGGACATCCCTCCATTTCTATTCGGAATGTCTTACGGTTTAAAACGTGTAACCAACGCTCAGTGAGAATCCCTGACGGAACTGAATTCCACGAGAAAAGTAAGTTGTGTTGCCATCATTCTGATACTTGGGAACGGAGATATCGTAGTCGTACAACAGCTGCCATTCTAACGATGCCTGTAGGTATTTATTGATCTTGAGCGTAATCCAAGTCTGCCAGTTCACATCCACGTTTACGCGGTTGTCATACACATAGACTGGAACATTCGTATTTGGGTCTATACCTATTTGTCTATTCTGAGTTCTGGTTGCTGGATCATAGTATGCGCCTGCTGTTGGGTCTGCATCGTCAATAAGCACCAGATCAATGTTATCTATATGCTCGTTGTCTAAGTAGTTGCCAAATAATTCGACCTGCGTTTTTACGATTACGTTTTTAAACACTTCCTTTTCTAGGTTCGCACGGAAATACCAGCCAAACTCTGCACGGTAAACATCGGTTGGGTTTTTTAGACCGTAAGCCATTGCGCCTTTGCCGCCCGTTTTTGCGTCATGCACGTTTGCTGCAGGGTTTACGAACGTAAATTTTCCCGCTACCGGAGAGACATAAATCTGCACCCAAGTAACTGGTTTGTAAGTGATACCAGCTGAAACCGTCAGATATGCTGGTGCAGCAAATTGAGACACTTTAGTCCGTGAATTTATCCTGTTTGGGTTTAAATCGATTTCCTCTATTAATCCGTCCGAGTTATACACGGTATCTGCGTGCGTAAAATTTCCGTAACCGCTCAATAGCTGCGAACGGAAATCAAGCAAACCAGAAGCAAACCATTTCCCGCCTTTATCTATCTGGTAACTTCCAACTGATGTCAACTGAAGGTTGTCGATGTTCTTTCTGAAAGGGAATTTGTTCAAATTGTCGCTGTACTTTTCCTGTGGGAACAGTGCAATACCACCAACCCCGAGTACTAAGTTATTATCCCAAGCAGCTTTGCCTTTACGGTAGTTGGCATGTGCCAAACCTGTAAATGCGACTGATATCGCATTCTGACCCCCCGAAGCCCAACTCTTAAGATACGTTTGTCCGAAGTTGAGGGCTACTGAACCACCTATATCCCAGTGTTTAGTGGAATCTTCGTGCGCCTTCAGTGCTACGTTGGCTGCGGTTGCAATGTCCTTAATCTCCATATCCTGCGCAAAGGTTGCAGTTGTGGAAAGAGACATAATAAGTAACAATGTTAAGTAGGTTTTCTTCATGTTTAACTGTTTTGAGTGAGCGCGAAAATAAGTAACCACCGTAGCAAGCAATTGAAGAAAGACAAAAGTCGCTATTGGTTTTACTTACTAAGTTTTCGCTCTACGCAAAATCAACTGGTATGGAAAGTCGCTGCTTAGCGCAGAAACTAAGTTTTGAATATCTAGCTAACAGTTCAGTTTTTGCAAGAGCTTGAAGGATAGTCTCAATTAGGTCGGTCATTAGCCAGCACCATGGTTGTAACGGAATTATTTTAAAGCTGATTTGTGCTCATAAGCAATAAATGTTTAATAAAATTACATAAACATTAAACAAAAATAGAGTTGTTGTGTTACCCTCTTTATAAACAAAATAAACCTATTTAATTATGAAAAAATTATTTTTTCCAGTGACTATTCTAGCGCTTGCGTTAGGCACTTCTTTTTCTTCTTGTAACAAGGATGAGGAAGATGACATTCAAAACAACATTGTTGAACTAGCTTCTGCAAACAGCGACCTAAGTTCTTTGGTAGCGGCTGTACAGCGTGCTGGTCTTGTTGAAGCATTGAGCAACGAATCAGCCAATTACACAGTTTTCGCACCAACCAATGCTGCGTTCGCTGCTTTCTTGGCAGCTAATAGCTTTGCAACCGTTGATGATGTTCCTGTTGATGTGCTACGCAATATTCTATTGAACCACGTTCTTGGGACAGAAGTAAAGGCTGCTGATGTTACAACTGGATATTTCAACACGTTGGCTACTTACGGTACCACTACTGCTAATATCGATATGTTCATCAATACTGCTAGCGGTGTAGTTATCAACGGAGGTTCAACTGTAGTTACTACAGATGTAGATGCATCAAATGGTGTGGTACACGTGGTAAACGCAGTTATCGGTATCCCAAAGATTCCAACATTCGCTGTTG
Organism: Flavobacteriales bacterium; assembly: GCA_041687875.1. Classification (GTDB taxonomy): domain Bacteria; phylum Bacteroidota; class Bacteroidia; order UBA10329; family UBA10329; genus UBA10329. The sequence goes on from JBDNJH010000057.1 coordinate 15,031, forward strand.
CAAACCCAGATTTCAGTATTTTGGTTCAAGCGCTTACAAGAAACGACCTGACCACCAACTACGCTACATTCTTGGAGGGATCCGGACCATTCACAGTATTTGCACCAAATAATGCCGCATTTGTAGCGCTACTTGGAGAGCTAGGACTAACGGAACTGAGCCAGATTCCAGCAGCTACACTAGAAGCAGTTCTCACGTATCACGTTGCTAATGGAAACGTTCTTGCTGGAGCTCTTACCGAAGGAATGTCGGTGCCAACTGCACAGGGAGGTTCGTTCACTATTGGTCTATCTGGAGGTGCGAAAATCACTGATGGTGCTGAAAGAGTAACAAATATCATTGCTACAGATATTCAAGGAAGCAACGGTGTTGTACACGCCATCGACCGCGTATTGTTGCCTTCTTAATTCACTCCCAAAATTAATTTAGAAAAGCCTTGAGCATTTGCTCAGGGCTTTTTTTTGTGTCAACATTCATAGTTGGCGTGAACGATTCCTTCCGTGATTTCGGCAAAGAGAAGAATCTCGTAATTCAGTAACGGGCGTTGTCATCGCCCATTTGGTATTCACTGAACTAGAATTTAGAATCTCCAGCCCGAAGTTCACTTCGGAACTTCGCACTGTTGTTGCGAAAGATGTTGAAGTACTTCTGACCCGTTTGAATCTGCTTAATCAGATACTTTTTGTCTTGCTCATTCTCCGTTTCAAAAGCGGCATCAAATGCCTTTTCGGTGTCGTCCTGAAGCCAATCAATCAATGTGCGACCATCGCGCTCAACTTGGTTCATGTCAGCACGCACGTCATACACAAAGAAGAAACATATGTTTAGCGCATCTTCAAAAACAACCTTTCTCAGGATGGTTCCGCCTCGGAATCCTGGTTCTTCCTCGCAGTAGAAGCATTCGTAGTACTGCTTGGTCCAAGTCAATACCTGATCTAAGCTGTTGCCAGAACTTCTGCGCTGCATCAAATCCTTAATGAAAGAGGCCTGATTGTTCTCAATACCGCTACAAACCTTTTTGTTGTATGCGCCACCAACGCTTTTACAATCTGGCTCTTGGGCCGAGGCAGAAATTGACAGCCCAAAACCAATCATCAAAACCAATAGAAACTTTTCAATAGACATTAACCTCTCTTTCAAGTTGAACGCCAAAAGTATCGTAAACCGATTTCATAATCTGTCTAGATAGATTGAAGATTTCAACACCTGTAGCATTTCCGTAGTTGACCAGAACGAGTGCCTGCTTGGCGTGGCTTCCCGTATTGCCAACCACTTTTCCTTTCCAACCACATTGCTCAATGAGCCAGCCAGCAGCCAGTTTGGTTTCGTCTCCTGCGGGATAGCCCGGAATGGTCGGATTTTCGGCCTTCAATGCTGCGTATTTGGAGGCCGGCACAACAGGGTTTTTGAAGAAGCTGCCCGAATTGCCCAGCTCTTTAGGGTCGGGCAATTTGCTTTGACGAATGTTGATTACCGCTTGACTCACATCTTTGATGGTTGGCGATGAAATGTTAAGTCGTTCCAATTCCTCTTCAATTGCTCCATAGGTAGTATTGAAGTTTGGTTTTTTACTCAGCTTCAAGGTCACCGATGAAATGATGAACTGTCCTTTTAGTTTCACCTTGAAAACGCTTTCTCGGTACCCGAATTCGCAATCGGAAGCGGAAAATGTTTCTAGGTTTCCTGTTGTCATTTCCACGGCTTCCAAGGAATGGAAAACGTCTTTCAATTCTACACCATACGCACCTATGTTCTGCATGGGAGCTGCACCTAAATTGCCAGGGATGAGCGATAAGTTTTCGATTCCGGCATAGTTGTTTGCAATGCAATACAGCACCAATTCGTGCCAACCTACTCCTGCACCTGATCTGACCAAAAAGTGCTCGGAGGTTTCTTTTACGACCTCAATCCCAGCCAATTCGTTCTTGATAACGAGCCCGTCTATGTCTTTTGTGAGAAGGATATTGCTACCACCGCCAAGTATGAACCGCTCTTCATTTTTCAGTTTTATATCGGCAAGAATTTCTTGTAATGATTGAATGGAAGTAATCCGCACAAGCAACTTGGCTTGTGCAGCCAGTCCAAACGTGTTGTAAGGTTTGAGGGAAACATTCTGCTCAATCATCAAGGCGAATTTAGACCAAGCACATGGCTGATGAGAGAAATCAGAAGGAAACTATTAACACTCGTTGGTGTATTCTAGAATCGCTTGCGTTGCTCCCGTTCGGCTTT
>JBDNJH010000058.1:0-3243 GCA_041687875.1 Flavobacteriales bacterium
AGAAGGAGGCCTAAATCGTACTACACTGATTGTGAAGCCCCGATTCTGAAAAGAGTCGGGGTTTTTTATGCCCTAAATCTTAGCACTTATTCTACGGCACTAGAGGCGAACTTTTAGACAACTTCACCTTCACCCAAAAGCGGATAGGGTCGGCAAATTTGTTAGCAGAAGATGTATTTCGCATTGCTAAACCAGCTGCAGTACTTCCTCCCGGAGTGTTGAGCCCATTGGGGTCGTTGACTCCTCTTCCCATGGCTCTATCACCAGCCGAAACTCCTTGATTCTGTTGAGTTACATCCGACTGCGGATTAGCAAATTCTTCCTGCCTAATTTCATAACCGCCCGTTTCGACTCCCAACGAAATCACATCGCCCTCCGCTTTGATGGCTTCTAAAGGAATGATGGCGCGGTAGACAAGAGAACGGGTGCTGTCAAATTCAAGTGTAACTGTAATTCCTTTCATGGGCATACGATTGAATATTTGAACCGTTTCACCACCGAACTTCAAGTAACCATCGCTTGGAATCATCTGGTCTAATGTGGATTTTCCCAGTTGAATGCTCTGATCGTATCTGTCTCCATATTCTTGTAACTCAGAAATTGGCACCTTATCGGAGTATATTGGAAATTGAAGTTCATCTTTCTGTTTATTCTTTCCCGTTCCATCCACAAACAATCTTAGTCCTGTTGTTAGAATCTTCTGAACGGTCAACTGGTCCATCACATCAAACGAGAAATAGACGTTCTTTTCGTCATTCTCAATATTATACCTGATTCTGGAATCGGTATGATAAAAGCGAAATGCAGATGATTTGGCGTCCTGCTCCTTCCAATTGCTTTCGTAAAGCTTGTTTGAGCAGGCATTCAAAGCCACTATCCCAATCAGCAAAGTCATGATTTTTTTCATGTCGCAAAGGTTCAAATTTCGTGGCATTTTTCGGCCAACTTTTGAAATAGGAAGAGCCGCCCGAAAGTGGCTCTCCCATCAACCAACCAAACAACCATTTCCTATTCCATGATTATGGCCAATTCGGCCAAGCGGATAAATTCTGCCCTGCGGCCATCTTCATCCGCTCCTTTACTTTTCTCAGCCATGTCAATCACTTTCTGAATCTGTCCCAAACGTTGCGTTGCTTCCAACTCTTTATCAAGTAGAATCATCCCGAATTGCGCCAACGAAGCCGAAAATCGCATGTTTGCAGAACTTGAATCAAGTTCAGAACTTTGATTTGCAAGAGGCTTGATGAGAAGCTTGCTCACATCGCCATCAGGCTTTTTGTATCGGAGTTTCACAGTCAAAAGCTCATCATCATGTCCAGTCGCCAATGTTGGCTTCGCGAGTTGATATTTGAGCGTATCAACCAGCGGCCGTCCGTCAGGTAACTCGCTTCCAGCCGGAATAACTTCATAAAGCGCAGTTACCGTATGACCTGCTCCCAATTCGCCTGCATCCTTTCGGTCATCATTGAAATCCTCGGCTGCTAGGCGTCTGTTCTCATAACCAATCAGTCGGTATGCCAAAACGTTTACAGGATTGAACTCCACTTGGATTTTCACATCCTTGGCGATAGCGAAGAGGGTTCCCCAGAATTCTTGCACAAGCACTTTTTGTGCTTCTTGTAGGTTGTCGATATAAGCGAAATTACCATTGCCTTTATCGGCCAAAGTCTCCATTTTATGGTCTTGAAAATTGCCGGTCCCAAACCCAAGAACGGTAAGGAAAACGCCCGATTCACGTTTCTTTTCGATGAGCGTTTCCAAGCCTTCATCAGAAGAAATCCCCACATTGAAATCGCCATCGGTACAAAGAATCACGCGGTTGTTTCCGCCTTTGATGAACTCCTTTTGAGCGATGGAATAGGCCAATTCAATGCCAGCACCACCAGCAGTTGAGCCACCAGAACTCAATCGGTCAATGGCTTCCAGCAGTTTCTCTTTTTTATCGCCAGATGTGGATGGAAGCACTAGCCCAGCAGCGCCCGCATAAACCACAATCGAAATCTTGTCGGTTTCTTCCAATTCTTTCACAAGTAGCCGAAGCGATTGCTTCAAAAGAGGAAGTTTGTCTTGGTCTGACATCGAACCAGAAACATCGATTAAGAAGATTAGGTTGTTCTTCGGACGCTTCTCAATTTGAAGCTCCTTTCCCTGCAAACCGATATGCACCAGCTTGTTTGCCGAGTTCCACGGACAGTCCGCTACTTCGGTTATAATACTGAATGGGTCATCACCCGCAGGTTGCGGATAATCGTACTTAAAATAGTTGATTATTTCCTCAATCCGCACAACCTCCATGGGTGGCAATTGGCCCATATTCAAACTTCTACGAATTTGACTGTAAGAAGCCGCGTCCACATCAATAGAGAAAGTTGAAAGCGGTTCGGCAAAAACATTCTTGAACGATTGCTGGCGATATAAGTCATATCCAGCCTTCAAACCTTCGGCTTTCAACTGCTTTTTCTTCCGTTTAGAACTTGCTTGAATTCTGGTGTTTGCATAAGTTCCTAACGAACCATTGGGTCTAGCATTGATGGGTATTGTACCCCCTGTGGTGTTCTCAAATTGAGCAGGGATACCACCCGTTATGATTTGCACCTGCTCATAAGCGGCTTGCGGCAAACTAGAACTTCCACGAACTCTTACTCCATCTATGTACGTATCCGTTGAACCAGCTCCAACTCCTCTGACAGAACCTACGCTTCCATCATTATTTTGAACACCAGCAACGGTGCTTCGGGCAGCCCTTGCTCCACGGCTGGGCATTTTTACAATATCAGAACCACTAATAGTTGTTCGCGAACTTCCATCTCGCTCAATTACAGGAATACAATAGTTCACAATCATAACCTCATCCAACTTTAATCCTAGCGTAAGAGAAAAGTCAACAAGCGTAAGTTGATCTGCTTTCAGAAGCACACCGTGCTGCTCTTCCGCCTGAAAACCAACAGATGAAACTTTCACATCATATAAACCAGGTTTAAGACTCTTGATTTTGTACTTACCGTCAAAATCGGTGGTTGTCCCAGTTACTAACAGACCTTCTTGAAGAAGTGCAACATTGACAAAAGGAATTGGCTCGCCCTTTTCGTCAGCAACGGTTCCGTAAATAGTCCCCGTTCCAATTGGGTTTAAAACAAAGGAGGTAATTATCAAATGACTAATTACTCCAAGCGCAATTTGTAATAGCTTTTTCATGACTTTGGTTTTTAAAGGATTCATAATTCAGATGCGCGCCATCCGTCC
>JBDNJH010000059.1:0-3097 GCA_041687875.1 Flavobacteriales bacterium
ATTATCGCAACGGGATTAGCGACCGTACATCCGAACGAGCTGATTGCCTTCCTGAAAGAATACATAAAAACTGAAACGGTTGATTGCATTGTGGTTGGAGAACCAAAGCGTTTGAACAACGAACCAGCTCAGGCTGGCCCAGGTGCCGACCTGTTGGCAGCCACCATCCGAAAACAATTTCCTGATGTTCAGGTTGACAGAATGGATGAGCGTTTCACTTCAAAAATGGCTTTTAGCGCCATGATTGAGGGCGGTTTGACAAAGAAACAACGGGGCGATAAAGCCCTAGTAGATAAAATGAGTGCTACGATTATTCTCCAATCGTACATGGAACAACAGAATAGTCTTAATAGATGAGTAAGACCAAAATTTTGCCGATTGTAGCGTATGGCGACCCAATTTTGAAGAAGGTTGCAGACGAAATTGAACCTGACTATCCAGAATTGGGGCAGTTGGTTGACAATATGTTTGAGACCATGTATAAGGCTTCGGGCGTTGGATTGGCAGCGCCTCAGGTCGGTCTCAGCATTCGCCTTTTTATTGTGGACGCAACGCCTTTCTGCGAGGATCATCCTGAATTGGATGGCTTTGTAAAAGTGTTCATCAACCCAATTATTCTGGAAGAAACAGGTAAGAGATGGCTGTTCAACGAAGGTTGTCTGAGCATTCCTGCCATCCGCGAGGATGTATCACGCAAGCCGAAGATTCTCATCGAATATTATGATGAGAATTGGGAACTTCAAGAGCAAGAATTTGATGGCATGGCAGCCCGTGTGATTCAGCACGAATACGACCACATTGAAGGAATCCTTTTCACCGACCATCTTCCAGCCTTGAAACGAAGAATGCTGAAAGGAAAACTGAATGATATCACAAACGGTATTGTTGATGCCGAATACAAAATGAGATTCCCAAAATGAGAACTATAATTACGATTATTTCATTGATTTCGATTGGTCTGTTTGCCTGCAAAGATGTTGTGAAACCGCTGACTGAGTCTGAGCAGACCTTAGCAAAGATTGATAGTCTGGAGGCAATTCTGTTTGCTGACTCCGAAGCCGATGTTGACCAAAATGCTGGAATGACGTTGGTTCGGTCATACGCCAAATTCTATCAATTGAGCGATAAGGATAGCCTTGCTGTTGATATGCTTTTCAAAGCAGGCGAAGTAAGCATGGGAATTGGTCAGGGCAATTTGGCGGTGAAGTATTTCAGAACGATTACCGAAGATCACTCAGACTTTTACAAAGCACCAGAAGCGCTTTTTCTAAGCGGTTTCTCCGAAGAGAACTTGAACAAGGATACTGCCCAAGCCCGTTATTTCTATGAGACGTTTATCGCAGGTTTTCCAAACCATAAACTGGCGGAAGATGCGCAATTCTCTATTCAAAATATGGGCAAATCGGATGAAGATTTGATTCGGATGTTTGAGGAGAATATGAAGAAGTAGCAATAAAAAAGGTCGCTAATCTAATCTGACTAACGACCTTTTATTAACCAATTGACTGGAGTTATTCTCCTACAATACCTTTCAATTTCTCGAAATCAATCAAGTTCAGCAATTTCTCTGCCTGACCTGATTCTTTCATTCCACGAGCTTCAACCGAAATAAAAGCACCACCAACAATGGCTTGAGCCGTTTCGTTCTTAGATTCTGAACTCCCAGAAGTTGCGGGCATTCCCATGCCATCGGAGGTTCTAATAATCGCTCGGTATCCTTTGATTCGTATCGGTCTGACATTATTTGAACCTGCCATTGGCATACCTTCTTCACTCGTGGCATGTGCGTTCATCACTTCATTTGCCATCATCATGTTGGTTGTGATCTGAACAGAAATCTGTTCTTGCTGCCCCATCATCATCGGATCCGTCATCATTGGATTCATCGTCTCCGCATTGCCTTCCATTTCTCCTGCCTTCGCTTCTGGCTTTGCTGGAGCTGGTTTTTTGTATGTCTTGTTCACTCCTACACCACCCATTCCCATACCACCTCCATAGGGGTTATCCTGCATCTCGAACGCACCGAATTTCGCTGGAAGAACACTTGCCAGATTATCGGAAATAAGTTTTGTCACAGCAGTTTTTGCCTTGGTCAGATCATCGATGGCCGCGATGTAATCCTTCTTATCAAGATTGGCTTGGGCCGATTTCAACTCTGCCTGTTGGGCTAACATCGAGATGGATATCCCTAGAATTGCAAAAGTGGATAGAACTATCTTTTTCATGTTTTTCAATTTGATTAAGTCTCAAAAATAGGCTTTCATTCTAAGATCATCGAGTTCATTGGCAATTGTACTTTTGCGGCAAATAGAGGCAAATGGATACTACCGTTCTTGAAAAAGCAAAACAATGGACTTCTGACGCATTTGACGCGGAAACGCGCGAAGAAGTTCAGAACCTAATAGACACCAACGAAACTGAACTGACTGAGAGTTTCTACAAAGATCTTGAGTTCGGAACGGGCGGTCTGCGCGGACTGATGGGCGTTGGCACCAACCGTATCAACATCTACACCGTTGGAATGGCCACGCAAGGCCTGGCCAATTACCTTAAGAATTCGTTTGAAGGTGAGATTAGCGTGGCAATTGCCCACGATTCGAGGAATAACTCTCCCCTATTTGCTCGTAAAACCGCTGAGGTTTTTGCTGCCAATGGCATCAAAGCATATTTGTTTAGTGAGCTACGCCCTACTCCGCAGCTTTCGTTTGCCATCAGGCATTATGGTTGTAAGAGTGGTGTTGTTATCACGGCATCGCACAATCCGAAGGAATACAACGGCTACAAAGCGTATTGGGAAGATGGCGGCCAATTGGTTGCTCCGCATGACAAGAATGTAATTTCCGAGGTTCAGAAGATTGCAGGGCCGCAGGATGTAAAATGGAATGCAGACCAATCGCTGATTGAAATGGTGGGTGATGACATCGACAACGCTTACATCGCTGGGTTAAAATCGCTTTGTCTTTCGCCAGAGGCTATAAAGAATCAATCTGATTTGAATATTGTGTTCACCTCTCTTCACGGAACGGGCGGAACGATGGTACCTAGAACGCTGAAAGAATTAGGTTTTACAAATGTGAGTACGGTTGCCGAGCAAGAC
>JBDNJH010000289.1:0-4158 GCA_041687875.1 Flavobacteriales bacterium
AGGTTGGGTCCAAACTCATTTACGTCCATGCCACGGCTTAGGTAGTATTCCACAAACGTGAAACCGTTGGCAAGCGTGAATGCCAATTGAGAAATTGGGTTCGCGCCAGCTTCGGCAATATGATAACCAGAAATAGAAACGGAATAGAAGTTCCGCACATTCTTGTCAATGAAATACTGCTGCACATCGCCCATCAATCGTAGCGCGAATTCTGTACTGAAAATACAGGTGTTCTGCGCCTGATCTTCCTTTAGAATATCCGCTTGAACGGTACCACGAACCTTGCTCAGTGCATCTGCCTTTATCTTGGCATACACATCGGCTGGAAGCACTTCGTCTCCTGTTACTCCAAGAAGCATAAGGCCTAACCCATTGTTTCCTTCAGGTAATTCTCCTTGATACGCAGGACGCTTTAAACCTTGTTTGTCCCATTTTTCCTTTTTCCTTTTTTCTATTTCCCCCTCCAAGCCGTGGGCTTGAATGTATTTCTCACATTCTTGGTCAATACAGGCATTCATAAAGAAGCCGAGCAACATGGGCGCAGGGCCGTTGATGGTCATTGAAACCGAGGTCAGCGGATTGGTAAGGTCGAATCCAGAATAGAGCTTTTTGGCATCATCCAAACAGCAAATACTCACGCCCGAATTACCCACTTTCCCGTAGATGTCGGGACGATGCCCTGGGTCGTTTCCGTAGAGCGTTACACTATCGAAAGCCGTGCTCAATCGTTTCGCTGGCAATCCCATCGAAACGTAATGAAAACGTCTGTTAGTTCGTTCTGGGCCGCCTTCTCCTGCAAACATCCGTGCAGGGTCTTCTCCTTCTCGTTTAAACGGATAAATACCAGCTGTGTAAGGGAATTCTCCAGGAACATTCTCTTGCAAAATCCATCTCAAAAGGTCGCCCCAGTTTCTATATTTCGGAGTGGCAACCTTCGGAATTTGTAAGTGCGATAAAGACTCAGTATGCGTCTTAATCTTAATCTCCTTGTCCCGCACTTTGAAGATGTAGAACTCGTCTTTGTAGCGTTGTGCTTGTTCGGGCCAACCTTCAATAATGAGCCAATTTCGTGGGTCTAAATCCAGCTTTACACGGTCAAATTCCGCTTCCAATACTTTCTTTATCTCAGTATCAGAAATTGTTTCGATAGTACGCTGAATCGAGTAGAGCTTATCCGCGACTTCTGCCTGTTCATTCGCCCATTTATCGTATCCACGGTTGTTTTCCGCAATCTCAGATAAGTAGCGCGTTCTGTTTGGTGGAATCACGAAAACCTTCTCACTCATCTCATCCGTAATCTCAAATGTGGAGTTCAAATCGGCTCCTGTTTTCTTCACCACCTCATCCATAATCGCTTTGTAAAGCGAGTTGGTTCCGGGGTCGTTAAACTGACTGGCAATGGTGCCGTAAACAGGAACATCCTCATCCTTCATATCCCACAACTGGCGGTTGCGCTTCCACTGCTTCTTCACATCGCGAATAGCATCCAACGCACCGCGCTTGTCAAATTTGTTGATGGCCACAACGTCTGCAAAATCGAGCATGTCAATCTTCTCCAGCTGAGTAGCCGCCCCAAACTCAGGTGTCATCACATATAACGCAACATCGCTGTGATCTGTAATCTCCGTGTCGCTCTGTCCGATACCCGAAGTCTCAAGAATAATTAGGTCGTAATGCGCAGCTTTCAAAACGTTGACAGCTTCCTGAACGTGCTTGCTCAAAGCCAAATTACTCTGGCGTGTAGCCAACGAACGCATGTAAACACGCTCATTCTGAATGGAATTCATGCGAATACGATCTCCTAAAAGCGCACCGCCCGTTTTTCGTTTAGATGGGTCAACAGAAACAATCGCGATGTTTTTTTTCGGAAAATCAACCAAAAACCTACGCACCAATTCATCTACCATCGATGATTTTCCAGCACCACCCGTTCCTGTAATTCCTAAGACAACAGCCCCTCCTGACCTCCCCGAAGGGGAGGGAATTCGGTCAGCAATCAGCGATGCGTAATCTGAATTGTAGAGGTCATTGTTGTTTTCAGCAATGGAAATAAGGCGTGCAATTGTGTTAACATCAGATGTCTTTAAATGCACTACTCCCTTCTCTTCGGGGAGGGTCGGGGTGGGGCTGGTATCGCACTGCTCAATCATATTGTTGATCATGCCCTGCAAACCCATTTCACGGCCATCATCTGGGCCGTAAATCCGTGTAATTCCATAGCCATGCAAATCCTCCATTTCTGAAGGAAGAATGGTTCCGCCACCGCCACCAAAAATCTTAATTTGCGGAGCGCCTTTCTCCTTCAAAAGGTCGAACATGTACTTAAAATACTCGTTGTGCCCGCCTTGGTAACTCGTCATGGCAATGGCCTGCACATCTTCCTGAATGGCGCAATTCACTACGTCTTCCACACTTCTGTCATGCCCCAAATGAATCACCTCAACCCCAGTAGATTGAATAATTCTGCGCATAATATTGATGGCTGCATCGTGCCCGTCAAACAGACTGGCTGCGGTCACAATTCTGATTTTATTCTTCGGTTTATATGGCGCTACTTCCTGCATCTTCAAATCTTATTTCGCGAATTTACGATTTAGGCGCTGGGGGTTTGAGACTAGTAGTCTGCAATTTGAGCATAATGTGGAAATACGATAATTAGACATCAACATCCCTTATCTTTGTTTTATAAACGCATTAAAATGACCGTCATCATCCGTTCTTCAGATAGTGCAGAGCAGCTCGAAAAAAAAATGGCGCGTGCCATGCAGGCGCATCGTAAACAATCGCGAGCCAAGTTGTTCGACCCTTTCACGTTTCTCGGAAAACTTAAGGATGTTTATGGAGATGGATTGGAATACCAGCGAAAGTTGAGAGATGAGTGGTAATGAATCCCTTTTGCTGGACACCAACGTGTTCATTTATCTTCTCAGCGGCAACGAACTTGCTGCGCGTGCTTTAGTTGGAAAGCGGCTTTACTATTCGTTCATAACTGAAATTGAACTTTTGAGTCGACCTGGGCTTAAAGCTTCTGAACAGAAGCTAATTCGTTCGATGCTTACGGGTTGCATCAAATTAACCTATTCGGAACAGATTGGTGAGGCTACTATTGGAATCAGAAGCTCTAAACATCTGAAAATACCAGATGCTATCATTGCTGCAACGGCCTTGATTCACGGGCTTCCGCTTCTTACTGCAGATAGGACGTTTGAAAAACTAGACGAACTCCAGTGTATTCTTTTTGAACTTTAACCGTCCATACATATCCAAACCTTTACCAGTATCCCCTCTTCTTGAGGAATTACTCGAATAGGTTTAAAACAGCTCCGCATTCAGATTTTAACTTGAGATGAATCCTACTTCAAATCCACACCTTTGCACAAAGCCGAAAAAGATGGACAGAAGACTGAAGCAATTTGAGCGTTTGTTGAATATTATGGACGAACTGCGGGAAAAATGTCCGTGGGATAAAAAGCAAACGCTTGAGAGCCTTCGCCATTTGACCATTGAGGAAACCTACGAATTGGCGGATGCGATTCTTGATAATGATTTGGAAGAGATTAAGAAGGAATTGGGGGATATTTTGCTTCATATTGTGTTCTATGCCAAGATTGGTTCAGAGCAAAAGGCATTTGACATGGGCGATGTGGCCGAAGGAATCTGCGAGAAGTTAATCTCGCGCCATCCACATATTTATGGCGATGTGAAGGTTGCTAACGAGGAAGAAGTGAAGCAGAACTGGGAGAAATTGAAGCTGAAAGAGGGCAAAACTTCCGTTTTGGAAGGCGTGCCGAAATCCCTTCCAGCCATGGTTAAGGCAACGCGTATTCAGGAGAAAGCTAGGGGAGTGGGATTCGATTGGGACAATCAAGAACAGGTTTGGGATAAGGTAAAAGAGGAATTGACTGAGCTTAAAGTTGAGATTGACAAAGGAGCGAATCACAAGGAAATTGAGAACGAATTTGGAGACGTGCTGTTCTCCATGATTAATTACGCACGCTTTATTGATGTGGATCCAGAAATGGCGTTGGAACGCACCAACAAGAAATTCATTAAGCGTTTCCAGTATTTGGAGTCTCAATCCAAAAAGGACGGAAAAGAACTTTCAGATATGACGTTGGTGGAGATGGACGAATATTGGAATGCAGCCAAGAAGCTGAA
>JBDNJH010000290.1:0-7166 GCA_041687875.1 Flavobacteriales bacterium
AGATTTTTCACGGTTAATCAGTGTTCTTTCTGTGGAAATCTGTGCATCTGTGGCAAAAAAATATGTTTTTCAATATGTTTGGTAATAAGACCCGATTGCCCTGAACATTAATAGAGCTTATGATAGATATAAGATTTGTTAATGTAATTTTGTGTTTATGCCGAAATCCAATGGTCATACGTCTTTCATCTGCTGGATACTCATATCTACGGTATTCCTTTCTTCGATGCAAGTAACGTTGGCCGGATTCAGTTCTGCTAATGATTCTTTGTTCAACCTCGTCACGCTCTTACTAGCTGAAGAAGAGAATGAGGATACCGACAAGAATGAAGAAGAGAATTCGACTAAAAATCACTTGTTTGCCCACGATTTACTGGTTTTTACAGCTGTTGAAGCCCATCGCTTAAAACAGATTCTGAATAATCCTGACTACAATCGTGTATTCCGAGAAGTACTCTCGCCTCCTCCCAAAGTATAGTTCATAGTTGATGCCTGAAAGGAATCTGTTCAGGCTTTGAAACCATCGGTTCAATTGATAATAGCTCGCGGATGCGACAGATTTGTCGATTCATTTCAATCTATGAATAATGAAAAAGTATTTTAATCATCTTGGCTCCGATATTCCCGCAGGTATCGTGGTCTTTTTTGTGGCCGTTCCGCTTTGTTTAGGGATTGCCCTTGCCTCTGGTGCACCGTTGTTTTCGGGCATTATTGCGGGCATAGTAGGCGGTATTATTGTTGGAAGCATTAGCGGCTCTCAACTTGGTGTCAGTGGTCCGGCTGCTGGCTTGGCTGTAATTGTGCTTACAGCAATTCAGGACCTTGGTTCTTTTGAGATTTTCCTAATGGCCGTGGTTTTGGCAGGTGTATTTCAAATTGTTTTAGGTGTTCTGAAAGCAGGAATCATCGGGTATTATTTTCCTTCATCAGTAATAAAGGGAATGCTGGCTGCCATTGGCATCATCATATTTTTGAAACAGATTCCGCATGCTTTTGGGTACGACAAGGATTATGAGGGAGACCTCGATTTCTTTCAGAAGGACGGTTTTAACACCTTTACTGAGATACCTCACATGATAGATTATGTGAGTTCTGGTGCCATGGTTATTGCTGCCATTTCTTTGGCCATTCTTATTCTTTGGGAGCAGGCTTTTATGAATAGGATTCGTTTGTTTCAGATTATACAGGGGCCAATTGTAGCGGTTGCTGCGGGTATCGGCCTGAACTTTGCATTTTCGGCTTCGCCAGAATTAATGATAGCTGGCGAACATCTCGTTAGCCTTCCTGTATCCAATGGAATGATGGATTTTTTCGGGCAGTTCTCGCTTCCTGAGTTCGGTGCCATTAGTAACGGAAATGTTTGGACGGTGGCGTTCACCATTGCCGTGGTTGCAAGTTTGGAAACGCTTCTTTCCGTTGAAGCCACCGACAAATTGGATCCCGAGAAGCGTATCACCCCAACTAATCGCGAGTTGATTAGTCAAGGTATTGGAAACATGGTTTCGGGACTTGTAGGCGGATTACCAGTTACACAGGTTATCGTGCGTAGTTCTGCCAATATCCAATCTGGAGGTATTACTAAGGTTTCGGCCATTTTTCATGGATTGTTGATTCTATTCTCTGCCATGCTCATTCCAAATGTGCTGAACATGATTCCGCTAGCCAGTTTGGCAGCCATTCTGTTGCTGGTTGGATACAAGTTGGCCAAGCCTGCCTTATTCATAGAAATGTTCAAAGCTGGAAGGGTTCAGTTTATCCCATTCATCGTTACAGTAATCGGTATCGTTTTTACGGATCTTCTTATTGGAATTTCGCTCGGTTTGGCAGTTGGGATGTTCCACATTCTTTACGAGAATCTGAGGACGTCTTATTTTCTAAAAAGCCGAGAAGAAGGCGAATTCCTGGTGATTGAACTTTCAGAACACGTTACATTTCTCAATAAAGGAGCCATTTTTCAATTATTGGATAGAGTGGCGGTTGGTCAGAATATTCGAATTGATGCTACCCGAAGTGTATTCGTACATCCTGATGTGGTGGAGATTATAGAGAATTTTGCATCTAGCGAGAAACATAAGAACTATAACATAGAGGTTATCGGTCTCGACCACGAAAAATCCCGACTAGAATTCGGGTCTGTTAAACCTGTGTTGACAAGTTCGGTAAATAATTAACGAGAATAGAACAACACTACTTAGACATGAAAGAGAAGGCGTTTTATAAAAAACTTATTGAAAACAACCGAAAGTGGGTTAAACAGAAACTTGGTGAAGACGCTGAGTTCTTCAAAAAACTGGCTAACGGGCAGCAGCCACCTCTCCTTTGGATTGGTTGTGCTGATAGTAGGGTGCCAGCAAACGAAATTATTGGTGCGCAGCCAGGCGAGGTTTTCGTTCACCGAAACATTGCCAATATGGTTTTGCATACCGATATGAGCATGCTAAGTGTGCTCGATTATGCCGTCAATGTGCTTAAAGTTCGTCACGTAATCGTATGTGGACATTACGGTTGTGGTGGCGTAAAGGCTGCAATGAGTAATAGTTCATTTGGATTAATAGACAACTGGGTGAGATGTATTAAAGATGTGTATCGGTTTCATCACAAAGAATTGGATTCCATTAGCGATGAGAACGAGCGTTTTGAGCGATTCGTGGAATTGAATGTGAAGGAACAAGTGCTTGATCTTGCTAAAACCTCCATTGTGCAAGGTGCTTGGAATAGTGGACAGGAACTACATATTCATGGTTGGGTTTATGGTGTTGGTTCTGGAATTGTAAAGGATTTAAACGTGAATTTTACATGCGACAAAGACCTTGAGGCTGTGTATCAACTCAAGTTCTGAGATTGAAAATGGAAATAAAAGGGTGGACTTAGGTTCACCCTTTTTTGTTTCGGACTGTGGCATTTGTCAACCTATTCATCGATTAACATCAATTATGTTAAGGATGTGTTAATGGTGTTGGAAGCATTGAAGATTGCTATACTTTTGGCCGCGAATTATAGATTGAACCTTGAATCGCGAAACCATTCATATTTTCCTTTTTCTCTTTCTGAGTGCGTTCATCTTTAATTTGGTGCAAGACGCAGTGCATCATCCTAAGAAGGAGTCAAGTTCCTATTGTGAAGTTAATGAAGTTGAAGAATTTCAAGAGATTGCTTCTAGGTTACGGATTTTTGAACCACAAGGATTTGCGTTCGTAGCCATTTATTTCGATTTATTTAAGAACCTTTTCGCAAGCTCCGATAGCTCGGAACTTTGCTCGGCAGGTTCGCGTGCGTTTTTTCCGAACGCCTTGCATGTACCCATCTATGTGGGTAAGTGCGTATTTAATATCTAATTTCTTGATTTTTCTGGGATGAACTTCATCCCCGCGCAACTGTGCCTATCTGGCACAGTCTCTCGCGCACCGTTCGTACTATTTTACTGAACCGATTTCCGCCCTGCGGAATCAAAAATCATCCAATGAAAAATAAATTGACAGTGTTCGATGAACACGAAGTACTTCATAAGATGAAGCATTATCTGCCAGCGCAGGCTGCTCTTAAAGACTTCATCCATCACAACACGCTTCATGCATTTCAGAATCTGCAATTCAATGATGCCCTGAGAACGGCATCAGCCATTTTCGGTTTTAAAACGTCTTTGTCGCTTACGGAGTATCGTAATCTTTTCAAGCAAGGCGCCATTCGTGCCGATATTCTTGATAGAGTCATCACCGAACGAAAAGGTAAGGAGCACTTGAATCAATGGAAATCAAAAATGAACTCCGATTCCTACGATGATTCACTTCACAAGCGAGTAGGTGTTCTCCGTCATCTTTGGAAAACGGAATATCGGATTGATTTGGATTCGTTGGTTCATCCCAACTTGTTCAGAATTCTAAACAGCTACCTCGATCAAGGTGTCTCTATTTGGCACTTTCCAATCTGGAATATGAGTTTTTTGGATTCGCTACGCGAGATGGAGCAGAAGTCCATGACGAGCATGTTTAGAACCGATAGAGCGCGGAAACTGATACTTGAACCATCAACGAGCATCAACGACCTATTGCACTTGCTTGTAGGCTATGAATCGCTTTATCAGCACTACCTCTTCGATCAGCAGTTTGCTCATCCAGGATGGAGCGGTCTCGTTAGCGTTATAGAAGATCAACCGAATACGTTGCTTGACCAACGAGCCATTAGCCTTCGTGACCTGATTATTTTCGAACTCATTCTTGAAATTGATGCGCTCGATAGTCAATTCGGCAGCATTTGGATGCCAGTAGGAGCAAAGGTGCAGACTCCCTTGGAAGATTTGTTTTCGCCCGTGTCGGTTACTGAATTAAATGAGGTTAATCAGCTTTGGCAAGAGGCGTATGAATGGACTTATTATGATGAAGTATTGGCCGGAATCGACCAAGCTAGACATTATACAAAACCTCACAAGGCAACTTCATTTCAAGCCCTTTTTTGCATTGATGATCGCGAATGCAGCATTAGAAGGCACATCGAACGGCTTTCGCCAGATTGTCTGACCTACGGAACTCCCGGACATTTTGGTATAGACACATATTACAAGCCATACAAAGGAAAATTCTACACAAAGGTTTGTCCAGCACCACTGAACCCGAAGCACATGATTAAGGAAGTGGATTCGGGCAACGGTCATATTCGTGAGGTCCATTTCACTAAAAGCAGCAATGGGCTTTTGAGTGGTTGGTTGTTCTCTCAAACCATAGGATTTTATTCTGCAATTAAGTTGATGATTAACATCTTCAGACCATCTGTTGGTGCTGCGACCACACTGTCCTTCAAGCACATGCACTCCGATTCAAACCTTACGGTAGAAAATACGGACGGAACGATGGAGGACGGACTTCAAGTTGGATTTACGCTGACTGAAATGACCGACCGTGTTCAAGGTGTGCTAAATAGTATTGGATTAATAGATGATTTTGCTCCAATCATATATTTGGTCGGACACGGAAGCAGTAGCGTAAATAATACGCACTATGCAGGTTACGATTGTGGTGCCTGTTCTGGGCGTCCTGGTTCGGTCAATGCACGGGCTTTTGCTACCATGGCAAATCATGCAAAAGTGCGTCAATTGCTTTGGGATAGAGGAATTCGCATTGCTTCAACCACGCAGTTTCTTGGAGGTTTACACGATACTTCGAGAGATGAGATTCGATTCTACGACATGGATACGCTATCCGATGAAAATCAAACTCTTCATCAGAAAAATCTAAGTGTTTTTGAACGTGCATTGGATGATAATGCTAAGGAACGAAGCAGAAGGTTTGAGCTTACGCCAAGCAAGAGTTCGTCAAAAAATGTTCATTCTAAAGTGAAGAACCGAACTGTTTCTCTGTTCGAACCACGGCCCGAACTGAACCATGCAACCAATGCACTTTGTATTGTAGGCACAAGAGCGCTGACGGATAAGGTTTTCTTGGATAGACGGGCATTCCTCAATTCCTACAATCCCTACATCGATCCAGACGGAAAGTATCTCATAGGAATTCTAAATGCTGCTGCACCTGTTTGTGGCGGCATCAACCTCGAGTATTTCTTTTCGAGAGTAGACAACCATAAGTTGGGTGCGGGTACAAAACTGCCACACAACGTGATGGGATTGATTGGTGTGGCCAATGGAATAGAAGGCGATCTAAGACCGGGTTTACCAAGTCAGATGATTGAGGTACACGACCCAATTCGACTGATGGTAATTGTTGAACAGTTTCCTGAAGTGGTTTTGAAAACCATTAAAGCCAATCCGGCTACGTATCAGTGGTTCGAGAATGAGTGGGTGAAGCTCGCAGTCATCAATCCTGAAACGAGAGAGCAAATGGTTTTTGCTGATGGAAACCTGCTTCATTACAAGCCGCTGCGCAAGCAAATTCCAGCCATGCCAGATATGATGTCGCTCTTCGAGTCGACTCAAGAGAACATTCCAGTTATGATTCTTAATTAATTCCGGCCATGAATCTTATAATTCCAATTTTCATCATCATTCCGGCAGCGGCTTTTTTATTAAGTCTTCTGATTCCGGCAAAAAAAGAAAATGCGCTATCGTTCCTCACATTTGGTGCGGTTGGTGCTCAGTTAGCCATTTCTGCAGCATTCGTTGCGCTCTGGTTGTTCAAAGGAGCACAGATCATTAACGTAAAGGAGATGGTCATTTTCAGTACTGAACACTATGAATTCTTCATTGATTTTTATTTCGATGGGGTTACAGCTGTTTACCTACTTGTAGGTACACTTCTAACTTTTCTGATTACCATTTACAGCCGATATTATTTGCATCGTGAGAAAGGATATAAGCGTTTCTTCAATACGATTCTATTCTTCTTTCTAGGTTATTGTATCACGATTTTTTCAGGAAATCTTGAAACACTGTTCATAGGATGGGAGATTCTAGGCGTGTCGAGTTTTCTGCTGATAGCGTTCTATCGAGAGAGATACCTTCCTGTAAAGAATGCGGTGAAAGTGTTCTCCATTTACCGTATCGGTGATGTTGGGCTCATATTAGCCATGTGGATGAGTCATCATCTGTGGCACGAGAATATCACGTTCTACAAGATGAGTCAAGAATTGCTGGATCATTCCGTGCTGGAACAGCAGACAGCCATCGGTATTTTCATTTCGTTGATGATTCTGATTTCAGCCATGGCAAAATCGGCATTGTTCCCGTTTTCACCTTGGTTGCCACGGGCAATGGAAGGTCCAACGCCATCGAGTGCTATTTTTTACGGTTCGTTGTCGGTTCACATGGGTGTGTTTCTTATGCTCAGAACCTTTGAGTTTTGGGAGAGCCAAACTTCTGTGAGGATAATTATAGGACTTGTTGGTCTGATAACCAGTGCCATTGCGGCTCCAACAGCCAGGGTTCAATCTTCGATAAAGGCGCAAATCGCCTATGCATCTATCGCTCAAATCGGGCTCATTTTCATTGAGTTATCGCTTGGTCTTAGATGGTTGGCTTTGTTCCATTTCGCTGGAAACGCATTTTTGCGAACGTATCAGCTTTTGGTATCGCCATCTGTTGTCACGTATCTCATTCGAGAGCAGTTCTATCATTTCATACCTCGCAAGCATTCGGTAGAAGATACTTTCCCAAAAAGGTTGGAATACACCATTTATATGTTGAGCCTGAAAGAATGGAATCTTGAATCGCTTATGTACAG
>JBDNJH010000291.1:0-13317 GCA_041687875.1 Flavobacteriales bacterium
CGGTTTTCATAATATGCACCATCAAAAAAGGCAAAGAGGAAACTGTTTGGGTCTAGGAGAAAGCGGTATTCAATGGTGGCAATACCAAATAGTGTGGCGTAGATTGATTCCTCGTCAAAGCCGCGAAGCGTTCTTAAACCACCAATCCTAAATGCTTCGCTTTCAAAGAGATTATCGCTTCGCATGTAGCCGCCATTTCCTCTAATCATTAGCGTACTCCTGTTCGGAATAGGGATGAAATAAGAAGCCTGAAGCACCGCATTAAGCTGAAATGAATTGAGTTTGAGTCCGTCATACCTAGCTACCTCAATAGAGGCATCGGGCAGAATCTTCTTGGTTCCTGCACTGGCCTCAGCATAGAAGTCGAAGCCTTTTCGAGGGTTTAGGCGGTAATCTAATCGCTGCATTTTGTAGCCAAAACCATAAAGCTGTGTGCGAGAATCCACGTTATCGGGGTTGAGGGTGGCCGTGGAAGAAAGGGTGGTGGTTGCCAATACATTCGTAGAACGGAGGTCGGCAAATATCTTTATGTGGTCGTTGCCAATAAGATGGTATTGAATTCCGATAATTCCTCTGAGATTGAGATAAAGCGTATCGCGTTTGTATAATTCAAACGTACCATCTAGGCCAAAACTTGTATTGAATAGGAACGGATAGGCCAGCCGGATATTCAAATTCTGTGTTCTGGCCTGCATCTTTCGCCACGAAAGATCAATCAACTCTCCACGTCTGAACGCACTTAATAGTTTGAGGCTGAGTTCGCCCGTTACCAATACTTTTCCAGGCTCTTCACTGCTCGGAAGAACTCCTAAAATTCCATCAAACTGGCTGGCGCGTTTCTTATCAAGATACACGTATAGATCGGCCTTGCCATCGCCAAAAACAACCTCTGGCGGTTTGACTTCTGATACAAATGCAATTTCCTTAACTTTGGTAGAAATTGGTTTGACTCGACTTTCGTTGTAAAGAGATTTCGTCTTTATGCCAAGATAGTTTTGAAGGTATTTGGGCTGGATTCGAGCCGTTCCTTTTATAATGACACTATCAATTTTGAACTCTCGATTTTTCTCCAATTTCAGTTTGGCATAAAGCAGTTCGTTCCTAAGCGAAATGCTATCTAACCCAACCTGAGCAAATGGATAACCGTGATTTTCATAAAAACCAACAATCCGTTTTTTAAGGTTTGTAAACCGTTTTCCGCTCATGCTGCTTTCTATAAATTGCTGCTCCCTGAAACCGACCCTTCGCATCACATCCTTGGGAACATTGCCAGCATCAATCTCCTTAAATTTATATTGGTTTCCTGTGTGAAGATGAGCAACGGCCGTATCCTTCTTCCAAATTTGTTTATCTATTCCAGTAGAAGAGTAACCCTGTTCACGTAAGATAATGAGCAGTTCGTTCATGGCCTTCAGTGCAGCCATCGAATCGGGGTAGAACTCCTTCAATCTCCCAATTCGATTCAGTTTCTTTTTAGCGATAATCTCATCCTGCTGCTCAACAAGCAATCGAACGCGCTTTTGTGCAAAAGAAAACTGCACCGCCAAAAGCAGTGCAATCAAAGTTAGTATGTGGCGAATTCGCATCAATAGATCAGAACGTAGATATGATAGATCATTGTGTGTTCAGATTCCAATCAATCGTTTTGATTCCTTTTTCCTTTAGGAAATCATTGGTTTTTGAAAAGTGCCGACAGCCCAAAAATCCTGTGTGAGCCGAGAAAGGCGAGGGGTGAGGTGCTTTCAGTATCAAATGCCCGTTTTCGGAACTGATGAGCGAAGATTTGTTCTGAGCAAATTTTCCCCAAAGTAGAAAAACCAAGTTTTTACGTTCGTTAGAAAGTTTCTGAATGGCAGCATCTGTAAACTGTTCCCAACCTTTCTTGCCATGTGAGCCAGCTTTCTTTTTCTGCACGGTAAGAATCGCGTTAAGCAGCAAAACACCTTCGTTTCCCCACTTGGCAAGGTTTCCCGAACTGGTTGCGGTCATTCCAATATCGGAGTTCAACTCTTTAAAGATATTTCTCAAAGAAGGAGGAATTTTGATCTTATCATTCACCGAAAAGCAAAGTCCGTGCGCCTGATTTTCCCCGTGATAAGGATCCTGCCCCAGAATCACCACTTTCACCTTATCAACAGGCGTAAGGTTAAATGTATTAAATACCTCTTCTTCGGGCGGGTAAACGGTCTGAGTTTTCCGTTCTTCGGCAAGAAACTTTTGAAGTCTGCAAAAGTAATCGGCCTCAAATTCATCCGAAAGAAGCTTCTGCCAACTTGGGTCTATTTTGGGGTTCACTTCGGTGATGTTTTAAATGTCTGTTTTTTCATAACTCATGTTGAAAACTAACCACAAACCTTTTTAAGTAAATCACGTAACTGAAATTCAAAGGATAAATTTGCAGCACTTTTTGACAACAAACAGTATCTTAAAGTCGTTTTAAGCTCTTATCAATAAATAAACAAACACAATTTTGAAAAAGCCAGCCATCATCTTCGCAGTTCTTACCGTTGCTGCCATGATTTTTTCTTCATGTAGAACAACAGAAAATTGCCCAGCTTACGGAAAGGCAGACGCGCCTGTTGAGCAGGGCGCAAAGAGCTAATTGACTTCACTTCCTATACCGGAAGGAAACCGTCTGCTTTAGCGATTCGCTTAGGCTGAGGGCGACTGGACACGTAAGTGCCGTCTTTTCTAACACGGTTTTTTGAACTTGAGTTAAGCCAAAATCGAAAATTTCAATTTCTACTTTTATTTCTGAAACCCTTCGTGGGTTCGATTCCATTATTTTGGTAACGGTTGCGCTGGTTCCTTCAATGTTCCAAGACGATTCGTTGGCGCGTATTCCCATAATGGTTAACATGCAAGTTGCCAATGAGGTGGCCAATAAATCGGTTGGAGAGAACGTTCTTCCCAAACCGTTGTTATCTGTTGGAGCATCGGTTTTTAATTTGGAAGAACTCTTGAGGTGCGTAGCCTCAGTGCTAAGTTCTCCAAGATATATAACATGAGATGTGGCCATGATGTGAGTTGTGGCGATGAGTTATTGTAACTTTGCACGAATGTACTGGAAGCTAGTTTACGCAGTATTGATTTTTACACTTGTGTTGGGGTCGGCTCAGTTGGCCGCAGCTCAAGACTATGAAGAAATGCAACTTCCTCCCGTTCCTAAAGGTTCTGTTGCCGATAAAATAAAAGACCGTTCGTTTGATGATACACAAGTATTGTTGAAGCAAGAATTTACAGGTGGTGGCATGATTCATACCAGAGGCTGGGGACTGCTTTTGAGACGGGCTAAAAACAAGACGTTTATGCGAAAACGTGTTTTTGAACTCGAAGCTGTGAGCATGGAGCATCCGAAAGAAATCCGCTCTGTAAATCCATATTACGAGAATTCAAACAGCTACAAGTATGGCGAGTTAAATCAGGTGGTTGTTACCCGGTTCGGATACGGTAGACACAACGTATTGTATGCCAAGTTTGACAAAGGCGTTGAAATAAGATACTTGTATATCGGTGGTTTTTCAATGGCTTGGGCCAAACCAATTTATCTCGAAATTGGACACCCAACCGTTCCTTACGAATACATAACTACGGAAAGATACGACCCAGCAAAACACACCATAGACAATATTTACGGGCGTTCTTCAGTATTTAAAGGAATCGACAAAATGGGGTTCTATCCCGGTATTTATGGGAAATTCGGTTTCAGTTTTGAGTACGGAAAAAAAACTAAGGCAGTCAGAAGTCTTGAGGCAGGCGTTATCGTTGATTATTTTATCCGAGACGTTCCTATGATGGCATTAATTAATAACGACCCATATTATTTGACGTTCTATTTAGCGGTAAATTTTGGTGTAAAGTGGTATAGATAATGAGTGAAGTTAAGTTGGAAGAAGCAGAGCAAAGAGTGCCAAAACCAAAATGGTTGCGGGTAAAACTTCCCACAGGAAAGGAATATCAGAAAGTGCGCGGACTGGTTGAAGAGCACAAGCTTCATACCATTTGCCAAAGTGGAAATTGCCCGAATATGGGCGAATGTTGGGGAGCAGGAACCGCCACATTCATGATTCTTGGAAACGTATGCACACGCTCCTGCGGATTCTGCGCTGTGAGCACAGGCAGACCGGAGGAAATAGATATTTCTGAGCCTTACAATGTAGCGCAGAGCATCAAATTGATGGAAGTGAAACATGCAGTTATCACCTCTGTTGATAGGGATGACCTTGTCGATGGTGGCTCTCAAGTTTGGGTAGCAACCATTCGCGCGGTTAGAAAACACAGTCCGGGAACGACCATGGAAACCTTGATTCCTGATTTTGCGGGAAAATGGGAAAACCTACAGCGCATCATTGATGTGGCACCAGAGATTGTTTCGCACAATCTCGAAACGGTTCGGAGATTGACCAAACAAGTTCGTATCCAAGCAAAGTACGATAGAAGCTTGGAGCTTTTGAAACGCTTGAAAGATGCTGGGATGAAAACCAAATCAGGCGTCATGCTTGGTCTTGGGGAAAGCGAAGATGAGGTGATTGAAACCATGGAAGATTTACGAAGCGTGGGCGTTGATATTCTAACGCTGGGACAATATTTGCAGCCTACCAAGAAGCACCTTCCCGTTGCCGAGTTCATCACTCCCGAACAGTTCAAAGTGTATGAAACACGCGGACTTGAAATGGGTTTTAGGTTCGTTGAGAGTGGGCCTTTGGTGCGCTCATCCTATCATGCAGAGAAGCATCTTTTTTGAAAATAATTGAACATCAATACGTTAGAAGTGTAATTAATGCGGTTTTTTTGGAGCGAATAAGCACCGAAAAGACACTTTAGCCCCTACTTCTTTTTCTATATTTGCCTTTCAACGGTTTTCATTGAACCTTAACCGTAATACCATATTCAGTATACATAACCATGATGAAAAAATATCTACTCGCAACAGTTGCTTTGTTCACAGTTTGTGGAGCATTTGCACAGAATCAAGAAAAATGCGGTACCGACATTATTCTCCAGCAACAGTTACAAGACCCTAAGACAAGAGCTCAGTATGACGCTTTTCAAGAAGCTGTTCAGCGTTATACTGCAGACCCACAGGTTGCTGTGAGCAGGAACGAAAGCGGAGTTCGAATCATCCCAGTAGTATTCCATATTCTTCACGATGGCGGAAATGAGAATATCAGCCTGACTAAAGTTCAGCAGCAAATGGACGTGCTGAATGCCGATTACAGACGATTAAATTCGGATACGGTAAATACACCTCAACGTTTTTATGGAGACACCGAGTATACACATTTCGTATTCAATTCAGATTCAATTGCTTCGTTTGTGGACGATTCTTCCTATGTGAATTTGCATAACCGTTTGGGTGAAAGCTTTGCCTTCCATTTCAATAATGGAACTGGCGGGTTGGCAGATACATTGATTCCCAACTTCGACAACGTGATAGAAATAAGTATTTCAAACAATGCCGATACTGCTGCAATAGCTCAAGCCTTTGCCCAAGCCGTAAATGCGCAAAATGGATTGAATGCCGAGTACGTGCATGAATCCGTATTTGCTCAAGTTCCAAATTTTACGGTTGATGGAGCTACCGTTCCATCCTTGAACTACACTTCCGAACACACATTTACCACAAGCTGGAACGGAGTAGATACAGACACCACGTGGTCAGATACGCTTACGGTGGTTCTTTTTGAGAACGCACAAAATCCATCGGCTCCAACAGACACACTTTACGTCTTCTCTGCTGATGTAACCTACGATGTTTTTGATGGAAGTGGAAACGTGGTAAGTATCGAAAGCTTTGTTTCTGAAGGCTCGTTGACACTGCAGTTAACACAAATAACAATCGTTTACGCTAATTATCGAGTAAATGTATCCACCGATGGATTGGGATACACCGATGATGTATTGGTTGGCGGACTTTGGGGCGTTACATCCACCATAGATCAGCAAGGAACGTACATTCCTGCCGATTGTAATATTGAATTTAGGCTAGCCACCAAAGACCCTCTTGGAAATTGTACGGATGGTGTGGTGCGTGTTTTTACATCAAAAACAAATGGAGCTAACGATGGTACAGGATTCAAGGCAGAAAGTTATTGGAACGCCTACAGTTATTTGAATATTTGGTCTGTAGGTAACATTGCATTGAGCATTGATGGTGGAGGTACTGTTTTAGGATATGCTCAGTTCCCTGCAACTGGCCTTTTGTCTACAGATGGAATAACTGTACTTGCTAGCAACATTAACACCGCTAACAATGGCGGAAGAACTGCTACTCACGAAGTAGGTCACTGGTTGAGTTTGATTCACATGTGGGGAGATTCCGATTGTGGTTCGGATAACGTGTTTGATACGCCAACAGCTCAAGCACCGAATTACAATGTTTGCGGTAACGTGGGTTCTCCGCTTCATACACAACCATATAAACTCCATGTCTGTGATCCTAATAATCCTGATGGAGAGATGTTTAATAACTACATGGATTATTCTAGCGACTTCTGCATGAACATCTTTACACGTGGCCAGAAGGCTAGAATGGATTTTACGTTTAACGGTGATGGTAACGAACCAGGATACCGCGCTTTCTTGATTTCTCAAGAAAACTTAGAACTTACTGGAACGGCAGATCCGTACACCGTACCTGAATGTGCTCCAATATCAGGATTTCACTTTGATCAGTCTGGCGATTTTGCCACTCAAAAAATGATTTGCGTTGGAGAAAATGTTGATTTTGAAGAAGGAGCTTTTAACGGACAGGTTGACGATTACGCTTGGACGTTTGAAGGAGGAAACCCAGGAGCTTCTACCACAGCCAACCCGAGTAACATCTCTTACGACAATCCGGGGATTTTTGATGTGTCACTGCAAGTAACCAACGGTTTTGGTTCGCATACAAAAACAGCGAACGACATGATTATCGTAAGTCCTTCCACGGCACAGTTTCAAAGCTCGTGGGGTTACGTAGAAAGTTTTTGGAATGAGCAGGATTTTCTAGATGATTATGTTGTTTTCAATCAGGATCAGGCAAACAACAAGTGGGAATGGTATAAAGGACCAAATGCAGGAAGCACTGGATGGGAATCTGTTAGAATGAACAACGTCTTTAATGGCGGAGGCGAAATTGATGAGCTTATTTCTCCATCATACGATTTGAGCACCATCGACAGCCCAACGTTGAAGTTCCGTTATTCAGGAGCTGCTTCCAACAACAACCCTCAAGATGAGCTAAGAATCATGCTATCGGACAATTGTGGAGCAACTTGGCAAACAAGAGAGACCCTTTCTGATTTCGAACTTACCAATGCTGGACTTTCCCCTAGCAGCTACGTGCCGAGTGCCAACAGTACTTGGACAGATTTTAGTGTTGCTCTTGGTTCATTCGCAAACAAACCAAACGTTCGTGTTAAATTCCGTTGGATTGCAGGAGAAAAACGTAGCAACAACTTTTATATCGATGACATCACTATTTCAAACAGCCCACTTGGCATGGAAGAGATTGAGAACCTCATCGACCTGAACGTTGCTCCAAATCCAACTGTAGGACTTACAACTGTAAGCATGAACCTGCCAGACGATGCTAACGTGAAAATGGAAATCATTGATGTACTTGGTAAGAATGTGAATCCATTGTTCTCAAGAAACATGAGCAATGGCGCACACCGATTTGATGTTGACATGAGCAACTACAGTGTAGGTGTTTATTACCTACGCATATTGGTAGACAATGACATGATTATGAAGAAAATTGTTAAGAACTGATAATATTTTGCAATCAAATTGCAAAGCCTCCCGATATTTCGGGAGGCTTTTTTTTAATGTGTCATTTTGTAAGAAGCTTATTTAAGGAGACATTTTATAGCCACAGAAACGCAGATGGCACTGATGGTTTCACAGAGAAAAGGAAAAAATCGATTTTTGCCCTTTGAGAATTACTGAACTAGTAACTGTGTTTCTGTGCGTATTACATGTTTTGGCATTAACGGACAGATTATGATATTTTGAACTTAATAATTTTAAAAAGATGAGAGTAGCAATTAATGGATTTGGAAGAATTGGAAGAATAACCATGCGCGCGTTGCTCAAAAAGCAAGGAGTGGAAGTAGTTGCCATCAACGACCTTGCTGATGTAAAGACCCTCGCCCATCTTTTTAAGTACGATTCGGTGCATCGACAGTTTGATGGCACGGTAGAGCCAAGGGAAAAGGAAAATGCCATCCGCTTTAACGGAAAAGATGTGCAGGTGTTTGCAGAGCGCGACCCATCAAAACTCCCATGGAAAGAACTGGGAGTTGATGTGGTAATAGAATCAACTGGACTCTTCAGAGACCGTGCCTCTGCATCGTCTCATCTGCGTGCAGGAGCAAAGCAGGTGGTTATTTCCGCGCCAGCAAAGGACAAAGACATTCCTTCTGTGGTTTTGGGAGTGAATGATGATGTGATTGACTTGAAAGCTGAAATCATCAGCAACGCATCTTGCACAACCAACTGCGCAGGACCTATGGTTAAAGTGCTGGAAGATGCTGTGCATGTAGAGAGCATTTTCGTATCCACAATTCACGCTTACACGGGCGATCAGCGTTTGCATGATTCTCCACACTCCGATTTGAGAAGAGCCCGTGCAGCAGCCAATTCCATCATTCCAACCTCAACGGGTGCAGCAAAGGCTTTGGGGCGCATTTTCCCTCATTTGGAAGGCCACTTGGGTGGAGCGGGTATTCGTGTACCTGTAATCAACGGTTCACTTACCGATCTTACCTGCATTGTTCGTTCCGATATTGACGAAGCTGGAGTAAATGCGCTCTTTAAAGCGGCAGCAGATGGCCCCATGAAACACATTCTCGAATACACCGATGAACCCATTGTTTCTTGCGACATCATTGGCAATCCGCACAGTTGCATATTCGATTCGGAGCTTACCTCCGTTATTGGCAAGATGGTAAAAGTGGTGGGGTGGTACGACAATGAGGCTGGGTATTCGAATAGAATGGCTGATCTTATTGTAAGGTTGGGGAAATAGCTCTTTTTAGCTTCAACTAACTCCTTTAAAATTTCTGAGAGTCTGTTCAATAAACTATGCTTGAAGCTAGAAAACCACAGCATTCAGTTTATCTCAGAAGAGGATTTTTTGGGGATGATTAACGCTTAATCATCCGAATCCCGTTTGTCCTTATCATTAGACTTACACCACCTTATAGACCACAAAAAGCAGGGTGTAGATGATCAAGTACACGCGGTAATAATTGCGCGTTTTGGTAAACTCAGGATGATCTACTTCCAGAAAGCCGAAGATGGCTTTGGTTTCATCCACAAACACAGGTTTTACGTTGATGGTCCACGAGTCGGTGTGGTACACCATCTTCCTGAACTTGCTACGGAACACGCCCAAGGGCATGCCCCATGCGAAGAACATAATCAACCAAATGTTGTCAGAAATCCATTGCATGGACTGAGAAACAGCCACGCAATGGATTTGTTGTCGAATAGAGGATTTCTAGAGACTCTCGCAAGTCAACAAATCCGCTTGCTTCTCAAAACAAGGAGAACTGTACTTAGACCCAAAGCCCTTTTTATCTGCTATCGCGATTATCACAGAAGAGGATTTTTTGGGGATGATTGGGTAATGATTTCCAAAACCTTGTAGGTCTTAACAAGCACAGCAACTAAAACCCTACTTTTCGTTACCGAAGTGGGATAGCCAAAAACGAACTGGAACGAAGAGATGAGTAGAGCGAATAAAAGAATACATGCCTTCTCTGATGATGCGCTTGGCTCGTTAGACGCGGTCGAAGTAGCACAGCTATTAAAAAAGGGCGAAGTAGGAGTAAAGGAGGTTATCGAATCAACTATTGACAGGGTTACTAAAATCAATCCTGAACTGAAAGCCGTTGCGTTCGAAAACTATACCGCAGCACGCACAAGAACCGATAAAGATTCGGATGGTTTTTTTGCTGGAGTTCCTATTTACTTCAAAGACATGACCACCATCAAAGGCATTCCGATGACCTTTGGCTCGGAAGCTTTTAAAGGTGCAAAACCTGCCAAGTTTAATGACAAGATAACCAAGCAAATCTTGTCTATGGGCTTTGCAAACATGGGAACCAGCACCATGCCCGAATTTGGATTTACCTGCTCAACCGAGTTCCCCGACCTCAACAATACGATCAACCCATGGAATCCTACCTACTCAGCAGGAGGATCCTCTGGCGGAGCAGCTGCATTGGTTGCAGCTGGAGTGGTTCCGATGGCGCATGCTGCCGATGGAGGCGGTTCTATTAGAATTCCTGCTTCCTGCTGTGGTTTGGTTGGATTAAAACCTAGTCGCGGAAGAATATTGAACTCAAAGTCGCTAGAAACACAACTCATCAATATTGCAACTGATGGTGTGGTAACACGCTCGGTAAGAGACACCGCTCATTTTTACCATGAGGCAGAAAAATACCATCGCAATAAGAAACTGCCTGAGATTGGTTTGGTTACCGAAGCCAACACCAAAAAGCTAAAAATTGGTTTTGTGGAGGGCACACCAACGGCAGAACCGATTGATGAAGCAACCCAAAAGGCCTTTGATCAAACCATTGCCATGCTAACCAGTTTAGGACATGAGCTTATTCCAGTAACCTTTCCTGTTTTTGAGCAGGATATTGAAGATTTCAAACTCCTGTGGGCTTCCAACGGTTTTGGGGTTAAGCACTTTGGTAAACTCATGTTTCCAGCTCCGTACAACCCTAAGAACGTAACCAACCTTACCAACGGCCTATCAAGCTATTTTACCCAACGTATTCTTCAAACTCCATTTATGTTGAAACGAGTACGAAAAACGCATAAGACGTATCAGCAGTTTTTAGAAAAGCACGACATAGACATCATGTTGTCGCCTACCGTGTCGCATCTCACGCCACCAATTGGTCACCTCGATATGAACCTCGATTTTGAAACCATCTTTCCGAGAATGGCTAACTGGGCGTGTTTTACGCCATACTCCAATGCCAATGGTTGCCCTTCTATCTCGTTACCAATTGGCCATGACGAGGAAAAAGACCTCCCCATTGGAATGTTGTTTAATGCCAATCATGGTTGTGAGAAACTACTACTCGAACTGTCTTACCAACTTGAGCAAGCCCAGCCTTGGAAGAGGATTTATGAGTGAGGTTTCCATCACTGCACCACAACCTTCGAAACTGCGGTTGTGCCGTCTTTGTGTAGGGTTCGAATAGAGTATATTCCAGCTGTTTCCAATTCAAGACTCAGTTTGCTGGAATTAGTTTGAACCGAATAGACCAATTGACCAAAGGAGTTGAAAACATTAACTGTTCCCAGTCCGCCCTTTTTGTTCTCAACATGAATAATCCCATTTGATGGATTTGGGTAGATATGCAGCACTTCTGAGTTTATGTATTCACGGATGCCCAACGCATTGCAAGGTGGATTTCCAGTTCCAGTAGTATTGAGGGTTAACGCGTAGTTGTAGAGTTCATCTACTACATTCAGATTATCGCCCTCGCCATTGGAAAGAACAGCAATGCCAATGCCGTTTGACGGGTTGATGTAGATATCGGTAGAAACACCGCTTTCGCCACCATTGTGGCCCCAAAGATTTGTAGTTCCGCCTCCCGAAAGAAAAATTTCTTCGGTGTACCAGTTCAGACCCTGTGCGGGTTCGATGGATGGTACTTGGGCTGAAAGCATCTCACTAACCGAACTATTGGTTAGCAGCGCATTTCCGTTAAACGAACCATTTTGAAGGTAAGTAATGAGGAAATTAGCCAAATCCAACACATTGGAGCGCAACTGTCCGTTCGGGTAATCTGCAAAGCCATAGTGAGCGTAAGGCAGATACTGATTTCCGTCCCATTGATATGGCCGCGCCACATTGGCCGAATCAAAATCGGCATAATACCATGCGGTATTTTCCATGCAAATAGCGTTGAAGATGTGTTGGTTACAGAAGGCGCTGAAATCCATTCCAGAGGCAGCTTCCACCACATATCCTGCAAGAGCAGTTCCAATGTTGCTGTATTCGTAAGTCGTTCCCGGAGCGTTGTTCAGGAAGTTGGCCGTGGCGTTGTAATCGCTTCCTGTGGTTGAGAAGTAGCGTTCAATCACGTCCGCTAATGCAATGGTTGGGTCACCCGTGCTGTAATAGGTGTCCATTACCGTTTCGTTATCAGCAATGGAAGCGGTGTGCGTCATCAACATGCGAGGCGTGATGCTGTCACCTACAAAATTCGGCACATCTATGGTGAATGGAAGGTAGTTGTTGATGTCGGCATCCAAATCAATCTGGCCACTTTCGTGCAGGAGCATCAACGCAGTACCAGTAAACACTTTGGATACGGATGCAAGCAGAAAAACGGTAGAGTCCTGTACCGCAACCGAGTTTTGCACATCGGCCCAACCGTATGATTCGACCCAAACAATCTCGCCACCTTTCACAATAAGCGTGGCCATTCCTGGTGCGTTCTCCGCATCCATTTCATCCAAAATGTAATCATCAACATCCGAGTTAGGGTTTGGATTCTGGCAGAACGATGGGCTGCTAATCGAAAGTAAAGCGACAAGAATGAGAAATTTCTTCATGCCGTAAACCTAACGAATGTTGCAATCAAACGGCCCAATCTGAAGGAGGCGTTCTTATGCTATTTCCAAAGCTTCTACCGATATAGCGTCTCGCAAATCATCAGATCCACTTCTTGTGTGTAGGCTTTCTTCCTAAGCTCATCCAATGCGGTGAATTCGGTGCTTGCTATCATATCCTTAACGCGTTGGGCAGAAGGAAATTCGAATACCGCAATGGCCTTGATCCCACCTTGTCCCATTACCTGCTCGGTGGTTTTGAAACGCTGCATGTTGCTTCCGCCATGCTGCTTAAATATGCCTACGATCTGAGATAGATAGGATTGGAAACTCGCCATGTCGTTCATGTTCGGAACGGCATTGACAATAAGGAAAGTCTTGTTTTCTGTCCTCATGTGTTTAGTTTTTCTTGTTTGTATTCACCCCAACCCAATCGTAAACAGGGTCGGAACCCAAAATGGTTGGAAGCATGACAATGCCGCCTGCTGCGCCCCACCAACTTCTGAAATAGACACCTGCACCAATGATGCTCAGGCCTACAATTGTTCTGATAATTCTGTCTGCTGTTCCTACGTTCTTATTCATAGCTGTTGTCTTTAGTGGTTGTCTGTTTTTGATTTAACGCCTTTTAATAGCGTCACCCTGAACTTGTTTCAGGGTCTATCTAGATGCTGAATCCGCCTGAGGCGGACAGCATGACCGTGCTTATTAAGTTTGAAGCACTGAAATTTCGATTGGCTTAGTTTA
>JBDNJH010000292.1:0-3121 GCA_041687875.1 Flavobacteriales bacterium
CGGTTGGCAGATAGTCAGCCGGAGGGCTATCGACTATCTTCTTGAGCACTTTCAGTATCGCACTGGGGTCTGACAGTCAACTCCCACAAAACAACTAATGCCCTGCAACCAGTTGGTTATAGGGCATTAGTTGTTAAATGACGATGGTCTTAAATTGCGCTTGCATTAGGCGGGTTGAATACTTCACCTGAGTCGGCCCACTTCTTGAATAATGAGCTCAGAGCCTTCAAATCCTGAGTTCTAGATCCTGGAGCTATGCTCCCCGCCGGGATCAAGGTCGTGTCATACCAGCCCTTGTTCAATTTAGGCTTTGAGCCAGCCTCAGTTTGAATTTCCATAATTTTTCCGCCAAGCAAAACAAGAAGCGAAGCAAATTTGTCGTGTCCTGCTTGGTTCCATTCCAAGGATTCTCTGCTGTCATCTAGTTTTACGGCCAGTTCCCAATAGGCACCAGCAAGAGTGCGAAGAATTGTTGGTGAGCCCCAAAGATATCCGGCACGTATATCTTTGGCAAGTGCGGTCTTTTCGCTTAGCATCTTGAAAACTTTTACATTCTGTGCAAGTGCATTAAAGAAATGTTCAGCTATTGCCTCTATCTTTGACTCGGACATCCAAACCTCACGGCCAAGGGACATCTTTCCCGAGATTCCAATAACGGTATGCCTAACAATGTCAGCGAGATTTGCTAGGGAAAGCAGGTTCTTGCTGCCGCGAGCGACACTTGCTTTTCGATCCTCTATGTAGCCATTGAGTACAGGGTGCTTGTCCGCAAGCGACTTTGCCACCCGACTCACTACGGAATTTTCATCAAGGCGAACACGTTCTGCTTTATTGATTCCTTTAGCATTATCCGCGATCGTCACAAAGTACGTCTTGTGATCTCCAACTGACACGCCGGTGATTATTTCAACCGTCACCTGCTCGCGTGATAAACGTTCAATGCTTTCGTTAACCAACTTAAGCTTGTCTGCTACAACACCGATCTCTAATGGTGTTGCCCCATTAGTTTCCATTTTCGCACGATCTTCAAGCATCTTTGTTTTACGCTGAAGCAAGCTGGTGCGCGCCAGAGACCAACCTAAAATTCTATGCTGACCATCAAGGATACGTAACTCCTGAGCTGCATAGTCCGGTAAGTGCAGTGTGCCAAGTTTCAAGGTTTCTCCAAGAACAAAATTTGGCTCAAAGATGTATGTGTTTGATGAGTCAAGCAGTAGCGGTGGTACCGCCCAATTAGAGGGATGCGACTCCCAATATTCGGCAAACTTTTGAGCTCTACCTTTATCCACTTGTCGATTGAACTCATATGGTTTAGTTGGATCAGGTACCGGTAAATGCACAGGAATCACCATTAATGGCATTGTGATTGTGTACACAGTCTTTCCCGCTCGCAATGTTTGTTGCGCTGCGTATTTCTTTGTTTCTGCATATCCGTTTAATTCTGCGATTTGATTCATGGTGGTAGCTAATCACACTCCTGTAATTTTGTTGCTTATTCGGATGGTTTCTTGATTAAGACATTTTGGAATTTGGCTCAAGCTCGAGCGAATTCGCCTTCAACATCGTGCATGATTGACTAAAATGAGCTCAAAGCTCAGCACTGTGCAAACCGCGCTGACAAAGCCGGTTTCTGTGAAAATCCACATTTAGTGCCTCATACATAGAGTTGACAATGAAATCCGTGAGATATTGCGAGACGCAATATTCTTACTAAATTCTTACTAATTGCAAACAACGCGACTCTGGTTGTGAATCAGATAGGTCAACAATTGCAAGACACAGTCTCTAAATGTCATGGTGCGAAATCGTCATGGAGAGTAACCCGACTAAATTCAATGTTGCCACCCTGCAAAATCCAATAGTGGATTCGACGTGCCGAGGAAGTACCAACTTGAAGACTGGCTCGCCAGCACATAGCACCGTCTTCACGAACCACGGGGCGATCCGCGCCACCCGCTCCTTCTCGAAGCCTATGCACCTCCCGGCCAACAAGCTCGGTTGCAATGCCAGTAATTATCTCAACGACGACGTCCGCGACTTTCTCTTTCGAAATACCCTGAACGCTCTCTAAAGATTCAAGAAATTTAGGCCCCAACGTGAAATCTTTTGGTGGCTTAGCCTTTTGCTCACTAGCCGGAAATCGGATTGCCCATTTCGTTAGCACCAGGTATCGAAAACCTTGCTCGGTATCCACAAACAACGGCATCTCACGCACAACGCCATTATTTGTCTTGGACTTTCGAAGCTTTGCTCGCAATTTTGAAAGATCGGATGAGACCATGTTTACTTTGCGCTTTGCATCCTGAAGTTCTATGCGTAACAGCTCTCGATCGTTCTCGGCTTGTTCCAGATGCGCGCCCAGTGATTTAACCTGTTCAGCAAGACTGGTAGCCATTGCAGTCTTGCTCTCAATTGCAAGAAGCAACTGCTCAGTTAGCTTACGACCTTGGCGAGGGACTTGATCTAAAACTGGCTCGTTTGTGACTGTCCGCGAATTTGGGCCTAAATCATGATCGTCAATTCTGGTGTCTTCTTGCACGTCTACATAAGGAGGCTTCAACCAAGGTGGCCCACTAGGTAGTAACGATGGGATGGAAGAAATTGGTTCATCGTCGTCAATATCAGTTAGAACCAAGGCCCAGTTTGGCGCTATTCCGTACACGCGCGCACTCACAACATCACCTGCCGCTAACAGGTCTCGTAGGTCATCTAATGAATTTCCTGTGACCATATCTCTTGGCACGTGGACTATGACAGCTTTATCAACTACTTGCGGGTAAAGGCTTATAGCTACTGAATCCTGATGCACTTCATGAACCAATGCATAAACTACGTCGCCAATTGCATAGGCGCCAAGCGCTATTCGCTGCGAGATGAGCGATCCAACTACGTCGAGTCGATTGGTCTCTGGATTGAGGATGCCATCAACTCGTTGCTTTGCTATAAACAACTCATCCGCAGCAAATCCGGGTAACGTTAATTCGGGTGCAATGAATGCATACCCACGTCCATCTAATTCAACCAAGGCACGTCCCGCCGCAATCCCTTTAACCACACCTCCTGCTGGCTTTAGTCCTTCTTTGGCAGTTTCGGAATGTCCTGATTCAAAAGCCTTGCTAAG
>JBDNJH010000060.1:0-7934 GCA_041687875.1 Flavobacteriales bacterium
AAGGTTTTAAAAACCTTGAAGGTCTTATTGGATTATAATTTTTCAGGAAATTCAGTAGCAAGGATTTCCAATAGAACGTTTTTTAGACCCGGTAGAACCTTCTTGATTGTATCGAAGGTTATCTCAAGTTCGATGGCATGATACTCATGTAGGATAAAATTGCGAAAAGACTTTACCCTGTGCCAAGGATAGTCATATAAGGAAAGAATATTGCTGTCCACATGCGACATGGCCTCAGCCACAACTGCAAATTGATAGAAACAGGCTGATTGGATTACAATATCCTCCTTAAACCTTTCAAGGCCAACTCCATTACTCATGTCCTCAATATGCCTAATGGCTTGAAGCGCATGTTGCAATCTGTCTTTTGATGTAATGTGTTTAGGCTTCATGGATAAGCACAAGGTCGTTAGCGATGTTTTTTCTGAATGCATCTCGCAGCGCACCTGTCATGGCAAAATCAACCTTGCGTTGGAGGGCTTTCTGCAAGGTTTCTTGGTATTCTGCAAGATCAAATAGCGTGAGATGCGCTTCCTTGTCAACATCAATCAGAATATCTACATCGCTGTTTTCATCCTGGTCGCCACGTGCAAAGGAGCCAAATAACCACGCTCGCTTAACGGCCTTTTGTGTGGCAAAATAGGCACGAATGCGCTCCCTCACCTCCAATGGGGTCAACTGTAAAGCGTATGAAAAGGCAGGTTCTTCCACCTTATTCCCGACCTTCTTATCACTACCGTTGTTATTCATTTTTGATACTTATCCAAACACAGATCCGAAGGTACAGGAATCATTCAACGGATTCGTTGCGCCAGAATCTTTATTGATCCAATTTGGCCCAGACCTCCTTGTTCAATTGACCCTCGCTGTCGGCTACTATTGTTGCAACAGTACAATCGCCCGTAACGTTAACCACCGTTCGACACATATCGAGGATGCGATCAACAGGAAAAATGATGGCAATCCAAGCCGGATTGAGACCAACGCTTTCTAAGACGATGATGAGCATGATTAATCCAGCACTTGGTACCGCTGCCGAACCGATGGAAGCCAAGGTTGCGGTTAGAACGATGGTCAATTGCTGAGTTAAATCGAGGTTAGCAGCATGGAATTGCGCTAAGAAAACCACTGCAATTGCTTGATACATGCTCGTGCCGTCCATGTTGACAGTTGCTCCGATTGGCAGCACGAAACTGGTTGTTTCTTCACTCACTCCAAGGTTATCCTGCACACACTCCATCGTAACAGGAAGTGTGGCCGCACTCGAACTGGTGCTGAAAGCGAGGAATTGAGCAGGAGAAATGGCTTTGAAGAATCGTTTGTAACCGAGGCCTCGAACAAATGTTTTGGCGAGCAATGGATAGAAAACGAAAATCATGAAAGCCAGACCCAGAACAACGGTCAAGCTGTACCAACCTAAACCTTTAAAAATCTCGACAACTGCGGCTGGGTCGTCACCAGCCATTTTGGAAATAACACCAGCCAAAAGTGCAAACACAAAGAACGGTGCTGCTTGCATCACGATATCCACCATTTTGAGGAAGACCTCGTTCATGCCGTCTACCAATGAAATGACCGGCTGAGCGTATTCTTTAGGAATTGAAATAAGTGTTACTCCAAAAAATATGGCGAAGAAAATGACCTGAAGCATCAATCCGTTGTCGTTCAACGAAAGGAAAATATTGCTCGGAACCATATCAACCAAGGGTTGCAATGGACCTGAATCCTTGGTCTTTTTTGCCGATTGCATCTTTGCAGCAAGTTTTTCATCTCCGGGGTCAGTGTTCATCAATTGACGAACATCCGCAACCTTTTCTGCGTTCGCCTCATCACACGAATAACAAATACCGTCCTTAATTTCATATCCATTTTCCTGAGCCCAGAGCTCGTAGGAAAACCGATTATCCATGCGTTGATCTGCATCAATCATCTTTCCAGGACCAATAATGTTGACCAGCAATAGACCAATCGAAACCGCGAAAATCGTGGTAACGAGATAGAATGCTAAGGTTTTTGAAGCCAAACGACCCAATTTTGCCGTGTCATGCAGGCCAGCAATTCCTTTGATGATGGAAAACAGCACCAAGGGAACGGCAATCAGTTTAAGTAGATTGATGAAAATCGTTCCGAATGGGTCAATCCAGTCGATGGTGAATTGGCTCCATCCAAACGAACTGGACACGAGCGCAAACACCACCCCAAGCACAAGGCCGATGATGATTTTCCAATGTAGCGCTAGGTTTTTCATGCGTTGAATTCAGCCTCGAAATTAAGGAACGAATTGCGGTTGATTGGATTAAGAGTTGATTAATATTGAACATAAAATTGAAACAAAGGAACTGCCCATGCTCGTTCAGGACAAACCCGGAACGGGTTCTTCAATTGAAACCCGACATTATCGTGGTCTGCGAAAGCGAGAATAATTATCTTTAAAACATGAAAGTTACCGTTGATATTGACGACCAGCACTACGAGGAGTTCTTGGAACTTCTAAAAACACTTGATTACGCCAAGGCCAGTCAGGAATACGAAATTCCTCAATGGCAACAGGATATGGTGATGGAGCGTGCGGCAAAAATTGACAGACGGGAAATGGAATTGCATGATATAGATGAGGTGATGAAGCGGGTTTTTGGTAAAAAATGAACTATTCCGTAACGGCCGGTACGTTTGCTGAAAATGACCTTTCAGAAGCATTTGAATGGTACGAAGAGATACGTGACGGGCTGGGCGAACGCTTTCAAGAGGATTTCAGCCATATTGCGAATCAACTCAAGGAAAATCCTTTTATCTATCAATCACGCTACAGAAACTATCGGGTAGCGTTTATGAAAATCTTTCCTTAAGGTATTCATTTTAGAGTATTTGCCCGAAATGTTCAAATAGTCGCCATTGTACACTCTAGTCGAAAGCCACGAGGTTAGTTAATTCCTGTTTCTTTGCCTCATGGCTTTGCTCATTAAGAATATCAAACAGTTGGTTCAGGTTCGGGAAGAAGGTAAGGGCTTGATGCATCAAGCCCAAACACCTGTTTGCGGAAAAGAAATGGCGATTCTTCCAATCATCGACAATGCCTGGATACTCATCAAACACGGTATCATTGAAGATTATGGTTCGATGGATTCTTGTCCAGATGACCCGAAAGCTGTGATTGATGCCACAGGTAAATTGGTGCTGCCAGCTTGGTGTGATAGCCACACGCATTTGGTTTTTGCAGATACGAGAGAAGACGAATTCGTTGGACGGATTAAAGGTTTGACATACCAAGAAATTGCTGCCTCTGGAGGAGGGATTCTGAATTCGGCCAAGAAGCTCGGAGCAACATCTGAAGAAGACCTTTACCAAAGTGCTTGGAATCGTTTAAACGAAATCATGCATCTCGGAACAGGAGCCGTGGAGATTAAAAGCGGCTATGGACTTTCTGTTGAAGGCGAATTAAAAATGCTTCGAGTTATCAAGCATTTGAAAGAAAATCATCCACTTACAATCAAAGTGACTTTCCTTGGTGCACACGCCATTCCAGCCAAATACAAAGAGAACCGCGAGGAATACATTCGGTTGATCATTGAAGAAATGCTTCCCGTGATTGCCAAAGAAAAACTGGCCGATTACATCGATGTATTCTGCGAAACGAATTACTACACACCCGAAGAAACTTCACGCATTTTGCAAGCTGGAATGAAGCACGGACTGAAACCGAAGATCCATGTCAATCAGTTCACCTCCATTGGCGGAATTCAGGTTGGAATTGAGAACAATGCGATTTCTGTCGACCACTTGGAAGTGATGACGGAACAAGACAAAAAAGACTTAGCGGTAAGCAATGTCATTCCAACGGCACTTCCCTCCTGCTCGTTCTTTTTGGGTATTCCGTATGCGCCAGCTAGAGAAATGATTGAAGCTGGATTGCCGCTTTGTCTCGCTTCGGATTACAACCCTGGCAGCACCCCAAGCGGCAACATTCCTTTTGTCATTTCATTGGCTTGTTTGAATATGAAATTACTTCCCGAAGAAGCCATCAACGCTGCTACCATGAACGGTGCTTGCGCTATGGAATTGCAGAAAGAATTAGGCTCCATCACCAAAGGGAAACGCGCCAATCTTATCATCACAAAACCAATCAATTCTATCAATAATATTCCTTATAGTTTTGGAAGCAATTTGATTGACCAAGTAATTATTGATGGAGATTTAATGATGGGTTAATTCAAAGACGAACTGTTCCGAAGATTGTGTATTACATTTATCCAACTCATGAAAAACCTCTCCCTTCTACTCTCTCTCTTTATTTCCTTCTCTCTTTCAGCGCAAATCACGCTACCCGAAAACATGTATGGCGATACAGCCTTCGCTCCTTTCTATTGGGGAGTAGCCAGCGGAGACCCCTTGCCTGATGGCGTTATACTCTGGGCTAAGGTTGCTACCATTCTGACACAAGTAATACAAACTCAAACTTGGGAGGTTTCTGCTGAATCATCCTTTACGAATATCATCGAAACTGGAAGTGTGGATGCACTTTCCACGAACGACAATTGCGTACGAGTTGAAGTAAGCGGTCTCCAACCTAACACAAACTATTATTATCGATTTACGGATAGCCAGAGTGGTAACACATCTCAGGTTGGTCGCACTAAAACTGCTCCGGTAGGAAATGTGGATGAGATAACTTTGGCGGTAGCTTCATGCAGCAGTATTTACTCTGGCTACTTCAATGCATACCGGAACATTGCCAATAATGACGAGGTGGATTTAATGGTTCATTTGGGCGATTATATCTACGATTTTGTTGATGCAGATGAACAGGTTCGTGTTCCTGATCCGAGCCCAACCAATCCTTCAACTTTGCAAGAATGGCGAGACCGTCATGCTTACTACCTTCTTGATCCAGATTTGCGATTAGCCCGACAGATGCATCCGTGGGTTGTAATTTGGGATAACCACGATTTCGGTGATGTTACTGAAGGAGGTGGCCAAGCATTTTGGGAGTACCTCCCACGAAGAGATTACCACAACGATATCGAAAAAATCCATCGATCTTATTCTTTCGGGAATCTGCTTAGTCTTATCATGATAGATATTGAAAAATTCAGAAATATTGATGAAATTGCTCCTGGAGAGTCCTCTGTTTTGAGTAACGACCAACGCGATTGGTTTATACAAGAATTGGACGCTTCCGATGCCAAATGGCGAATTGTGGGAAATCAGAAAATGTTTGGTGGTTGGTATTCCGAAGGAATTCCGCAGTGGTTACCGATTCCCAATGCAGGAAATGTATTTGACGATGGTAGTTGGGATGGCTTTATGGCTGAACGCGATACCGTTCTTCGTTTTGTTGAAGAGAATGAAAT
Organism: Flavobacteriales bacterium; assembly: GCA_041687875.1. Lineage (GTDB taxonomy): Bacteria > Bacteroidota > Bacteroidia > UBA10329 > UBA10329 > UBA10329. Next base: position 5,349 of record JBDNJH010000060.1, read on the forward strand.
TGACAATCTGATGATTATAAGTGGAGATGTTCACATGTCGTTTTGTATGGATTTAAGCCGTGCACCTCGAGATCCGTTTACGTACAATGGCCTAACAGGCGAAGGTGCGCTTGGCGTTGAGTTTATACCAGCAAGTATTAGTAGAGGGAATTTCGATGAATCGGGGGTTATAGAACCGATTGCCAATATTGCTGCCGAACTGAGTGGTGGTATTAATCCACATCATCAATTCACCAATTTCATAGACCACGGCTATGGCCTATTACATGTTAATCAGGATACAATTAGGGCTGAAATAAGATATTGCGATAAGCTTCAGATTACAGATGAAGAAACAATAGGAGTTGAAATGCTAATGCTGGATGGCGAAAATCACTGGCATCGTTCTTCAAACGTCAACTCAATCGCGGAGTTAAAATCTGCAAACCCAATTTCAATATTCCCGAATCCAGCAAATGAAACTCTAAATATTTTATTTAATCAAGACTCGAAGTACGATTATACATTAGCAGTACTCGATGTGCAAGGAAGAGTGGTTCTTTCAGCCAGATTAGTCGGTCAAAAAGAAATAGCACTAGGTGTTTCATCGCTTAGTCCTGGGGCGTACGTATTGCAAGCTTCAAATGATGAAAAACTTTTCAAAAAGTCTTTTATCATTTCCCGTTAACCTCCAATCATCCTTTTAGCTTTGGTCCTATTGAATTAGAGCCAAAGAATGAAACAACTAATAGAATGCGTCCCAAATATTTCTGAAGGACGCGATAAAGCCAAGATAAACGCCATTGCTTCCGTGGTTGAAACGGTAGAAGGCGTTAAACTTCTTAATGTTGATCCAGGAGCAGCCACCAACCGTACCGTCATCACGTTTGTGGGAGAACCTGAAGCAGTAATTGAAGCTGCGTTTCTTCTCATCAAGAAAGCTGCTGAACTCATTGATATGAGCAAACACAGTGGCGAGCATCCCCGCTTTGGCGCAACAGATGTGTGTCCGCTTATTCCGATTGCGAATATTGATATGGATGAAGTTGCGAAATACGCACACAAATTGGGCGAGCGTGTTGGGAAGGAACTCGCCATTTCGGGCTATTTCTACGAGAACGCTTGCAAAGAAGAAAAGCGGAGAAACTTGGCCAATTGCCGATCTGGCGAATACGAAGGATTACATAAGAAACTGGCAGACCCAGCTTGGATACCTGATTTCGGTCCGCATGAATACAACGACCGTGTGAAATATGCGGGCGTAACCGCCATTTCTGCACGCGATTTCTTGGTGGCATACAACATTAATCTGAACACAACTTCAGTTCGTAGAGCCAATTCCATTGCGTTTGATTTACGCGAAAACGGCCGTGTTATACGAGAAGGTGACCCGATTACGGGTGAAATCGTTCTTGACGCAAATGGCGAACCTAAACGAGAGCAAGGTGCACTGAAAGCCGTGAAAGGCATTGGTTGGTTCATTGAAGAATACGGCATTGCTCAGGTTTCGCTCAATCTCAACAACATCAGCATTACCTCCATGCACGAGGCGTTTGATGCAGCCTGCGAAAAGGCCACCGAAAGAGGAATTCGTGTTACGGGTTCTGAACTAATCGGACTGGTTCCACTGAAAGCCATGCTGGCGGCTGGAAAGTATTTCTTGCGTAAACAGCAACGTTCGGTTGGAGTTTCTGAAAGCGAACTCATCAAAATTGCCATCAAATCGTTGGGATTAGATGACCTCGCTCCTTTCGATGCCAACGAGCGCATTATTGAATACAAAATGCGACAAGAAGATGCCTCCAAGAAATTGGTAGACATGAGTTTGGTTGAATTTGCAGACGAGACCGCAAGCGAAAGCCCTGCTCCTGGTGGTGGTTCTATTGCCGCTTATGCTGGGGTAATGGGTGCTTCGTTGGCAACCATGGTTGCCAATTTAAGTAGCCACAAACGTGGCTGGGACGACCGTTGGGAGGAGTTTTCCAAATGGGCCGAAAAAGGTCAGGATATTAAAGATGAACTGTTGCATTTGGTGGATGAAGACACGGCTTCGTTCAATGCCATTATGGATGCTTTTGCTTTGCCGAAAGAAATCGATGAAGAAAAAACTGCGCGTTCTGCAGCCATTCAAGCAGCTACCAAATACGCCATTCAAGTTCCGTTTAGAGTGATGGAAGTGGCGCACAGCTCGTTCGAACTCATAAAAGCCATGGCCGAAATCGGCAACCCGAATTCTGTGACCGATGCTGGCGTTGGTGCGCTCTGCGCTAGAACTGCCGTTTTGGGTGCTCATCTTAATGTGAAGATCAACGGAGGCGGATTGAAAGACAAAGTCTTCTTAGCAGATGTGCTTGCCAAAGCCAAGAAATTGGAAGAAGAAGCTATCGTGATGGAGAATGAGGTTTTGGCGATTGTAGAAAGTAAAATCTCATAGCCCACGGATTTATCCGTGGGTTCCAATGGATAATTATATATCCCCCGATTGAAATCGGGGGCAATGAATGGCTCACATAGCCCACGATTTTAATCGTGGGTTTAGAGCGATTTTAATCGTGGGTTTAGAGCGATTTTAATCATGGGTTTAGAGCGATTTGAATTGTGGGTTTG
>JBDNJH010000061.1:0-8395 GCA_041687875.1 Flavobacteriales bacterium
ACTCAATTACGCAACCATTTCAACCGTTTCTCAGGCCGATATTTCTAAACTGGAAGCTGAGAACAAGGGAATTGCCGATTTCATTATTTGTGTGGATGAGAATATGACTTCTACTCATTAGTTAGTGGTTATCGGTTATTGGATCTAATCGGTGAAAAATCGCGTTTAGTTTGACACTTCTTCATTTGTCTAAAGATTAAATTTGGAAATGAATAAACTGCTCCTCTCTCTTTTGGTTCTAGCTTTTGCTGCTTCCAGCTTTGCCCAAAATATGCTCCAACCATCATTGCACGATATTTCTGTTGCTCCCCAATGGGCACAGATGATGTATGCCGAAAACCCAAATGTATTTTCGGTGGATAAGGCGTTTCGCGAGTATTATCGCGAACATGATTTTAAGAAAAGCTATCACACGCAGTACTATAAAAGATGGAGGCGAGCGGCAGATTCGTATGTAAATGTGGCTGGCTTTGTAGAAATGCCCACAGAGCAAGAAGCACTTCGAGTTTATGAAGAAATGTTGTCGGAATCTGGAGCTGGAAATCGTGCCGGAAACTGGTCGTTGGTTGGGCCAATGATTGCTTACAACACGGCTGGAAATCCTACGGCTCATCAATCTAATATGTACGCCATAGACCAAGCACCGTCCAATTCAAACGTTCTTTATTCTGGTTCTGAAACGGGCGAATGTTATCGGAGTGATGATGGCGGAAATTCATGGAACAACGTGAGTTTGAATGACCCATTGGATGGCGCGGTGCGTTCTATCGACATTCATCCTACAGATCCGAACACGGTCTATATCGGTTCGGGAAGCCGCGTTTACAAATCGACCAATGGTGGCGGCACTTGGAACGAAGTGCTCTACGAATGGCAGCTCAATGCCAACGAAATTCTCATCAATCCATCTAACCCAAATATTATTTTGGTTGCGGCCAATAGTGGTGTTTTTCGCACTACGAATGGCGGAACAAATTGGACAGAAATTTACACGGAAGCTGGTTGGGACTTAAAGACCAATACTGCTGACCCGAACACGGTTTATATGCTAAAACACAGCAATGCACTCAATATCTGTCAATTCTTGCGTTCGACTGATGCTGGTGCCAATTTCGCGGTACAATCCAGCGGTTGGTTTACATCTTCAGACCCAGATAGAAATGACGGTGGCGGCAGATTGGCCACGAGCGATGCTAACTCCAACTATGTTTACGCGTATCTGATTGGTGAGGCAAAAGCTGATGATACGGGTTACATCGGGCTTTGGAAAAGTACCGATGGCGGCTCTACTTGGACACTTCCGAACGGCCCAGCGGGCGGCCCGTATGATGCAGACCACATGAATCTCGCCATTGGAACCGTAACCTGGCAATACCATCAGGGCTACTACAATTGTGCGCTAATGGCATCCAACACCGACCCTGAGCAAATTCGGTTGGGAGGTTTGAACCTGTATGGTTCGGATGATGGCGGAGCAACTTTTTACGCCTTGGCAGGATATGTTGGTGGGCCGTACAGCATACATGTCGATATGCAGGATTTTCGCAACATTGGCAACACCACTTGGCTTACTACTGACGGAGGAATTTACCGTTCGACCGATTTCTTTAACTCAGCCAATTTTGAACCTAGGATGTACGGTATTCACAGTTCCGATTATTGGGGGTTTGGAAGTGGCTGGAACGAGGATGTGCTCATTGGTGGATTGTATCATAACGGAAATCTTTCTTACCACGAGAATTATGGCGCTGGAAATTTCCTTCAATTGGGAGGTGGCGAACCAGCCAGCGGTTATGTAAATCAGGGTGAAAACCGCAGGGTTTATTCGTCTGACATCAACGGAAAAATAATGCCTGAGAATATTGGCGACCCTGTTCAGAATGTAGGTTTTGGCATTGACCCAAACGAGCGTTATTGGGCTGCCGAATCAACAGAATTGGAGTTTGACCCACGTTGCTATTCCATCGCTTACACAGGCAAAGACCATCAACTTTGGAGAACAAATGACAAGGGAACAACTTTCACCTTATTCAAGGAATTTGGTTCGGATGTGGATAACCGTGTTACCTATATCGAGCAATCGTGGTCTAACCCTGATGTGATGTACGTGTGTCAGCAAAACGTGAATCCATCATCAAGCGGAACGCTTTGGAAAACGGTGGATGCAGGACAGAATTGGAGTTCAATTGCCCTTCCAAGTGTGAGTAATAGCCGGAAAATGTTAATCCAAGTGGATCCGACCAATCATCAGAAAGTGTGGATTGCATTTGAAAGCACAGGAAACGGACAGCGCGTTTACAAATCGGTAAATGGTGGCGGAAGTTGGACCAATCTCACCACTTCGATATTAAATGGAAACGCTCCGCATTCGCTCAATTTAATTGGAGGCACCGATGGTGGTATTTATCTCGCTACACAAAACACCATTTTCTACCGAAACAACACGATGAATGATTGGGTTGATTTTGGAGATGGATTACCAGTCTCCATCAGCACGTGTATTGCCCGACCTTTCTACCGAGACGGAAAATTGCGCATTGCATCCTACGGGAAAGGAATTTGGGAAAGCAGTTTGCAAGAACAACCAACCGTTCCGATTGCGCAAATTATGGTCGATAAAATGGAAACGCTGCAGCACTGCGAGCAGGATGTGTTTCATTACGTGGATCATTCGATGCTCAATCACGCAAATGCTACGTGGGAATGGACGTTTGAAGGCGGAACTCCATCAACAGCAAATACTTGGAATGCAGATGTTACCTATGCCAACCCGGGCAATTATCTCACCATTCTAAAAGTAACTGATGGCGATGGCGATTTTGACATTGATTCGCTGTATATCACCATTCAAGCGTACCAACCGCTGGCTATACTAAACGAATCGTTTGAATCGGCTTTTCCGCCCGCAGGATTTGAGATTAAAAACGCGGATGAGGACATTACGTGGGAACAGGAAACAGATTTTGGAGCCTATGGCACGAGCAATCAGTGCATGAAAATTCGTGGGTTCGATTATTGGCCAGGCGGAGATGAAGATGATGCCATCGTAAGCATGGACATGACCTATTTGCAAGATGCGGAACTCACGTTTGACGTGGCGTACGCTCGCTATGCGGTCAATTATACCGATTCGTTGGAGGTATTGATCTCTACCGATTGTGGCGCCAATTACACCAGCGTTTATTATAAAGGAGGTTCTACTTTGGCAACTGCGCCCGATTTTTCGGCTTCGCCCTTCGTGCCTGCGGCAAATGAATGGCGAACGGAAACAATCAATTTAGCATTCTACTTAGGAAATGGCGATGTGCTGATTGCATTCAGAAGCCACACGGGTTGGGGTCAGAACGTGTATGTTGACAACATCAATCTTACAGCAACAAACGTGGTTGGGGTTGAAGATGAAACAGAAGAAACATTCCTCTCTGTTTACCCGAATCCAATTGCGAAAGATGGCATACTTCATCTCCACTCCAAACTGAATGAGCAAATCTCGGTTGACATTTATTCATCCGAAGGAAAAAGAATTTACCGCAAAAACCATGACCCGATGGCAGACATTTCGCTTTCTGAAATGGCGGCTGGAACTTATATCTACGTGCTATCATCCAGCAAACTCATTAAAAAAGGGGTGTTGGTAGTTCAGTAGAATCGGCTCGTTTTCGGCTTTATTCTGTCCTATCTTCGCCTTGATGATAAAGGCAGAAAACATCACAAAACGTTATGGAGAACTTGAGGTGCTGAAAGGCGTGAGCCTTGAGATTGCCGAAGGTGAAATTGTAAGTATCGTAGGTGCCTCGGGCGCTGGAAAATCCACCTTGCTCCATATCATCGGAACGTTGGACAAACCTGATTCAGGAACGCTTTCCATCAAAGGAATCGAGGTTGGGAATCTGAAGGATAAGAAGCTATCTGAATTTCGTAATCGTGCCATTGGTTTTGTGTTCCAGTTCCATCATCTGCTGCCCGAATTCACCGCTTTGGAGAATGTGTGCATTCCTGCTTTTATTGCTGGAAAAAGCCAAGCTGAAGCCGAGGCAAAGGCCAAGGAACTACTTGCATTTTTGGGATTGACTGAAAGAATCAACCACAAACCATCGGAGCTATCAGGTGGAGAACAACAGCGCGTGGCGGTTGCAAGAGCCTTGGTCAATCAGCCAGCAGTTGTTTTGGCTGATGAGCCTTCAGGAAACTTGGACAGTAAGTCTGCCAAGGAACTGCATCAGATGTTCTTTGACCTGAGAACGAAATTCAATCAGACATTCGTAATTGTGACGCACAACGAAGAATTGGCCAACATGGCCGACCGCAAATTGGAAATGAAGGATGGACAAATCATTTAAGTGCAAGTTTCCGAATACTAAATTTGCAATTATCGGGTTCTTTACTCAACACAAACCGATTTCGTGAAAAAGGTCATTATTGCCATCATTTCTGTTCTAATCATCGCGCTTGTCGCAGGCGGTTTGTATTGGAAATCGCTGCAACAAACGCCTTCGTCTTCAGATCCGATTGATGCCATTCCGGTATCGGCCACGCTTGTTGTAAGCTATCCGAATCTGACAAAGACTTGGGATACATTCCAAGAACAGGATTATTACAATCTGCTTGCTACCATAAAACAATTGGAAATTTTCTTTGCTCCGAACATGATGATTGATTCGCTCATGCGCTATGATGAGGAAATCAAGAATGCGCTTGCAGATGCCACACTTTGGTCTTCTTACCATGCTAAATCGCGCGATTCGTTGGATTTTTTCCATGTGATAAAACCATCAAATGGTGGAACAAACCGTGTGATTGACGCATTCAAAAAGTCTCTTACGAAAACTGGAGTTGTTAGCGAACAGAGACTGGGAGAGACCACGGTGATTAAGGTGGTGTTCAAAAATCCGTATGCAATATCCTATTTCACAACTGAAAATGAACTCATTCTTTCGAGCTCCGACATTGCTCTGTTGAAAACAGCTATTGCCCAATTGCGTAGTGGGAAATCGCTCAAGAATGATGCAGATTTCACAAACGCCATTGATGCTGCTGGCAAGAATGTGGATGCCAACATTTTTGTGAACTTCAAAAAAATGCCAGCCTATCTGAAAGGCATTCTCAAACCCGGAATTGGCAGTCTGCAATCAATAATTGGGAATTTTGCATCGTGGATGGAACTGGATATGAACATGAAATCGGATGGATTTATGTTCAATGGCTTTTCATATACCAACGATACGTTGCCACACTATCTTGGTCTGTTTTTGAACCAAAAACCACAGAGCATCACATTTCCAGACGTGCTTCCATCAAACACGGCCTCCTTCCTGTTTTTCGGTATTAGCAATGCCATTTCTTTTTCGAGCGATTACCGAGCACTGCTTCAGGAAAACGGAAAACTGAATATGTTGGACGCAGAACTCGACAGCATCAATAGTTTGTACGAAATAGACCTTGAGCAGAGTTTGTTGGGTTGGATTGGCAATTCGTTTGGGTTATGTATTACCGAGCCACAGCAAGAATCTTTTGCCGATAAGAGTTACTTGGTATTCGAAACAAAATCGCCCGATTTGGCCGAAAAACTATTAAACGACCTTTCTTCTGCGCTTACCGTTCAAAATAAAATGGTTGCGAAAACCCTAGATGTAAATGGCACAACCATCCATCAATTACCTATGAACGGCATGGTAGAAAAGCTACTTGGGGACGAGTTTGCCGCATACAAAAACCCGTTTTACGTTATTCTTGAAAACCACGTTGTGTTCGGAATCAGTTCAGAAGCGCTGGTCAGTTATCTTCAATATGTGCAGGCAGACCGCACGCTGGCAAAGGAACTTGCTTACTCCCGTTTTGCCGAAAACTTGGGCTCAACCTTTAACATTTTCTCGTATCATCAAATTAGACGGTCGAAGAAAATTCTAAACTCATACCTCAACCATGAGGCGCAAAATATGTTGGAGGCCAATCCAGAACTTACGCAAGATTTTGAAGCGTTGGGCGGACAAATCACATCAACCGGAAGTTCATTCTACTCCAGCATATTCGTTAAGTACAATCCGAATTCTGAAGCAACCGAAGAAACGACTTGGAAAGCGAAAATTTCGGGAAAAGCGATAAGTAATCCGTTGTTTGTGAAGAATCATTTGAGTCGTGAACCAGAGGTTTTAGTCCAGGATGAGAGCAACGCTTTGTATCTTTTCAATAAGGCCGGACAGCAATTGTTCAAAGCTGAAATTGCCGAAAAGATTGAAAGTGTACCCGTGCAGGTTGATGCATTTAAAAACGGAGCGCTCCAATACATTTTCAACACCAAGAGTTTTATTTATCTCATTGATAGGGATGGAAATCCAGTTGATGGATACCCAGTCAAACTCAAAGCAGCCGCACAAACCAACCTTGCTGTATTGGATTACGACAACGACAAGGAATATCGCTTGCTAATAACTTGCAACAACAAGCACATTTACAATTACGACATCAAGGGAAAGCCAGTAAGTGGTTGGCGCCACAACAGTGCTTCAGACCTTACGGTACATCCATTCACGCATCTGCTTGTTTCCAAAAAGGACTATTTGATTACGGGAGAAAGCAACGGAAAAATTCATCTGCTTGACCGAACAGGCAAAAACCGAGTACCCGTAAAAGACCGCGTGGAGCCATCGGCAAACAACCATCTACAGGTTTTCAACTCAACTGAATCTGCATTTACTGGCATTTACATTACCAGCAAGGAAGGCAAGATTTATCGTATTTCGTTGGATGGAAAAGTGGGACCCATGGATCTAGGGAAATTCAGTCCAGAACACCATTTCTTAGTTTCCGATTTGGATAAGGATGGCAAACCAGAGTTCATCTTTTCTGACTTGAACATGCTTCAAGTTTTCAACTACAAAAAGCAAAAGGTGTTTGAAAAACGTCTCGACCCTTCTGCAACCGTTCCATTTCTCATTGACCCCGGAGAAGGTGGGCTTGGCATTGGTTTTTGCTTCAAAGACCCCGAACAATTAGTGCTTTATGGCGCAAAAGGCGAGATGAAAGAAGGATTTCCATTGAGCGGAAAATCAGCATTTGACATTTTTAAAACGGATACAGATTTGCTCGTTGTAAGCTTGGAAACTGACACTACACTTACAATACAATACCTTCGCTAGATATACAGTGCCTATTTTAGCGTTCTACTCGAAACCAACCATCATGAGAAATTTTGCCTCACGCAGCATTGCTATGCTTTTCGTCTTTTGTGGAATACTAGTCAGCCTTTCGGGCTGCTACAAGGAAACATTTGATCTTGATCGCATGCGAGACGATATGATAACATGGGAGCCAGACATTGCGTTCCCGCTCGTATTCTCAATCCTAGATGCAGAGGAGATTATCAGCATGTCAGATTCTACCAACATCTATCAGTATGACAGCGATAATTTCATCACCCTCATTTACCGCAAGCGAATCTTTTCACAAACGGTAAACGATTTTTTCCAGTTGCCACAGAATCAGACACTGAATAGCAATATGAACCTGAACGCAATTGAGATTACTCAGTTTACAGCCAACGGAAGCGTTCAAACCGCCTTAAATACAGGAATGACTTTTGGAATAACCGGCCCAGGAGGTTCTCAGTTGGATAAGGTCATCTACCAAAGTGGAATGATGAACATCGCTTTCACGAGCAATTTTGAGCACAGCGGCAATCTTTTAGTATCCGTTCCTGAGTTACGTTTAAATGGAGTGCCTTTTTCGCAGGCCTTCCCCATCAATTATCAAGGCGGAGCCGTAAGTTTTGATATATCTATTCCGCTTGCTGGTTACGAAATAGATCTTAACAATGGCAGTGGCCCAAATACCATCCCAATCGACTATACGCTAACGCTCAACCAAGGGAATGGAGCAGTTCCAACGGCAACAAATCAAGTTCAGATTAACCATTCGTTCGAGAATATGAGAATGGCTTTTGCCGATGGCGATTTCGGGAATTTCAGCCTTGTTATTGATCCCGCGCAAGTTGATCTGGACGTGGTTCAAAGCGAACATTCAGGCTCACTTTATTTTGAAGATCCGAAGCTGAAATTAAAGATCAAGAACACTATTGGGGCGCAAATGCTTGTAACCATTAACCAACTCTATGCAACTGGTGATCTAGGACAAACAAACATTACCATTTCGGCATTGATTCCCGGAAATCAGTTCCTGATACCTGCAGCGCCATCCGTTGGAGATTCGGCTCAGTTAGAATACATCTTTACTCGGAACAACAGCAACATTAAGGATATTGTGAATGATAAATACGGCACATTGCACCATGATTTTTCTGCCATTGTCAACCCGAACGGCCCTGCATACAATTTTGCGCAGGCCAACAGTTCTGTTGAAGTTGTGGCTGATGTAGAACTTCCTTTCTGGGGATTTTCCA
>JBDNJH010000293.1:0-3073 GCA_041687875.1 Flavobacteriales bacterium
CCCGCATGTAGCTGTGGGCCTCCCGCCGACTTTTAACAGGAGAATAATGATGTGCTCAAATCCAAATGCAGCAGCTTCGCACAAAGCATCGTCAGTCATTCGCCTAGAGACGTAACACGATCGCAACACGTGCTTGACACCATCAACGTCTCCCCAAGATGCGCGGAGTTTCAACGCAGCTATGACATTGTCCGCATCCTCTTTCTCTTCTTGCACGCACATACAAACTGCTTCCTCTGCGTTGTCGGGAAGTGTCGCTTCGTTGGGAATTCGGCCGTAATTCTTGCCAGTTTCCATGTTCATTTTAAACTCTAACCCTGCCGGGCATACATGTTCAGGAAGAATTTCCTGGTAAAACAGTTGCGGCCGGAAGAGAATAGTAGCATTCTGACTCCGCATTCTCCTTATGTTTAAAGTCACAATCAACGCACTTAGTGATCACCCACAAGTTTTTTTTTACGATGGCGATTTGGTTTCGATGGGAAAGGAGAAGCAACATTTGATCAGTAAAGCTCAGAGGCCGCAGAAAGAACGCGATTCGGTGTCAGAGGTGTGTACCGGTCGTGCAGGATGTTTTATTAACTGCCTTTTTTCTCCCTTTATTCTACTCTGGCATGCAATACGCGTAAGTATTCGGTTTACACATCTTCGTTGAAACTTATCAAAGCAGGTATATATTATTGGATGTTCATGGGTGTACTTGCGACGATGCTTTTCGCGAGGTTGCTGTTTTCCATGCGTCAAGCTCGGGGCTTGTAAATCATGTTACGAATATTCAGATAAAAAGTTCAAACCAAATGAGGAAAGTTTGGGTTTCACTCCTTCTGAGAAATGCACCTGGCGCCGAGCGAATGAACTTTGCAAAGACGTGGACCACTGTGTTCTTTTTGAAGGGATTGAACCCCAAGATATTGTGCAAGGGACACTCGGAGATTGCTGGTTGATGTCGGCTTTGGCCTGTTTAGCCGAATATCCTGGTCTCATCACCAATGCTTTCGGGACTGCTGAATACAGCACCCGCGGTAAATACACGGTGAGGTTATACAATGGTTATATCATGCGATGGGAGGATGTTACGGTTGATGATTGGATTCCCTGTAGCTTGACCACCGGTAGACCGTTATTCGCTCAGCCGAATGGGAATGAGATATGGGTGCTTCTACTTGAGAAGGTCTTTGCCAAATGGAGTGGTTGCTACAAGGCATTGGATGGAGGTAGTATTCTTTGGGCGTTCAGAGCTCTCACAGGGGATTTCGTTTTCTCACTCGAACGAGAAGTAAATGGAGCTTGGGGAGATGGGATCTTATGGATAAACCTCCCTCGGATCAATCGGCATTCCGCCAAAGCAGTTCTGGTGAAAAATACAGTAGAGACGAATTGTTTAATCTGTGTAGGACATACCTGAAGAGAAAGGCGTTGTTGGGTGCTTCCATCGCGTCAGGGGCTGAAACCAAAAGGTCAGATGGGCTTGTACAAGGTCATGCTTACTCTCTCTTGAGTCTAAGACGAGTAGGAAAAGGGATGCTCGGAGCATTGAGCTCGGGCAAGGAATTCAAGTTAGTCCAACTCAGAAATCCCTGGGGTTCATTTGTGTGGACGGGAAATTGGAGCGACTCTTCGTCGCTGTGGAAGCAATATCCCAAAGTGCATGCGGCATTGCGTCCTGATAAAGTCTCTTCGAAAGGAACTTTTTGGATGGACTTTGAAGACTTTTGTCGGCTATTTGATAAGATAGATCTCTGCGATCGCACTGTTGGTGTTACCGATCTGTATTTGGATATTAAAGAAGATGATGGTTGTTGTAAGAAAGCATTTGGGCCATGTATGGGATGCACTTCTGGTTGCGTTGTATATTGGTGCTGCTGTAAAGGATGTCGTGTTCTTTATGGAGGTCATGATTCCCAACCTTCCACCAGGAAGCCAGAGATTGTAGCTGCGGACGACTCGGTTGCTTCAAAATTGGAAAGAGGTGTTAAAGGTCTAGAAGCAAGCATTCAATAAACTAGTGCCATTAATAAAAAAGATAGCGGATATTTAAATTTGAATCGATATAAATACTATCTTCGACGTGGTGGGGACCTGTCCCTGCCTCGGCCACCTCTGTAGCCGCCTCTTCCGCGACCGTCATGCCTGCTGTCATTCGAATTTCCTTTGTCGTCAGACCTGCCATCAAATCTATCATCATGTCTGTTATCATTGCCCCTATAACTTCCGCCTCCGCGCGAATCATGTCTGTTATCATTTCCTCTGTAGCTCCCACCTCCGCGTGAATCAGACCTATTATCATTACCTCTGTAGCTTCCGCCTCCACGCGAATCATGTCTGTTATCATTACCTCTGTAGCTGCCGCCTCCACGTGAATCTGACCTATTATCATTTCCTCTGTAACTCCCTCCGCCTCTTCCACGGGGATCATCTCGCCTGTCATTTCTGAATCCTCTACTATCGCCTGAAGCCACGGACATGTCATCTCTTCTTTCCCTCCTATTGTTGAAATCGTTGCGCGGACGTGGAAAATTATCATCTCTGTTATTACGATACCCGCCTTCCGATGAGGCAACGGATCTATCGTCGCGTCCTCGTGAACGATCGTTTCGGTATCCTCGATCATCTCTAGGTAAAGGTTTTTCGAATTTTTGAACAATATCGTTGGCCATCATCTTCACCATCTCAATCGCTTCGGACATTTTAGCAGCATCATTACATGTCAGTTTAATCTGCATTGGGCCACTAATTTCGCCATCCTGAGGCAACTTGGATAAGGCCTGAACGCTACATTGAGCTCCCGTTCGCTCTTTAACACGGTTAATGTTTGCCCCGCCTTTACCAATCATTTGGTGAGCAGCCTTGAAGTCCTTATGAAAAGGAACATTCACAATAACAGAGCTGAAAAATGTACCAGGACGGTTAGAAGGGGACTCCTGAACACTAACACCTGGTGGAAAATCGGCCGAAACATGGGAAGGACCAGAAGAAGGAGCTGAAACAGCAGCTACTTGCGACACGCCGTCATTTAATTGGTGAGCAAAAAGATTAGCAAGCTTTTGCATTTCAACTTGATGAACGGTTTTGA
>JBDNJH010000294.1:0-10065 GCA_041687875.1 Flavobacteriales bacterium
TATCTTCTTGCGAACTCTGAACGACACTTTGTGAAAATGTGGTTCTTCCGTTGCTTCAGGAAATGAAAGTGCCATTTCGTAGAAAGCTTCGACATCCATCATTTCAACTTCATCTGTTTTCCTTCCGTGCTCAAACATTTCGTCATATTCCAGCTGATTGTTCCTGTCATATCTGATAGATTGTCCGAGTTTCATACTCAATTTGAAATGCTGCACTGACCACAATTGACTGTTTTGCGATAAAAAGTCCATTCTCCTTCCATCTTATCGTTTTCATACGACCCGAAAGCACGGACCTTGCCGTTTTTGTAATAGTAAGTGAGAATGCTGTATTCGAGCAGGTAGCTGCGTTGACCGTTAGCGTTTGTGTCCTTTCCCAACATGAAGCAGAACTTGATTTATCTATCCTAAGAAGTAAGCTTATTCTTCATCTTGCTTTGCCTTAATCTCAACTTCAGTTCCTTCTTTTTCGATTTCCGTTTCTTCAGTATCCGCCTTGGCATCAGCACCTTTCCTCTTTTCCTTGTTGTCAGACCCTTCTTCAACTTGTGGTAAGATCTTCTTTATTTTATCTTCATAATTAATCACGAGGTCTGTAATGGTATCCATCTTGAATTCTTGTTCCAATACAAATCCATCGTTATCCAATGAAATGAAGACCTTTTCGTTCGGAACCTGAAACGACTTTTGATTGTAATAAGTTGATTCAAACCCACTCTCTCCCTTGACGGTGACGAAAAAATTGGTTGAGAAAATGTTCTCAATCTTCACTTCTTTTCCCAGAGAGGTTTCCGCATAAGCAACCGTTATTTCAGGGTTTTCTTTAGTGACACAAACACTTTGGTTAAAATCCAAATGCCCCGTCCTTTTTATCGTGAAGAGGTAACAACCAAATTGACATTTCAAATCCTTTTCCAATTTCTTGAACCTCCGACCATTGACCTCCAAGACACATTCTTCAGGCACGTCTGGAATCTTTATCTTCCCGTAGCCTTTTTCATCCTTGAACTTGTTGTTCCTGTTGGTAGAGAAGACCGCATGGTCACCGACATTTTCAAACTCAATGAAATATCTATTCTTTAGTTCTGATATAGGGTACCAGCGGTTTTCTTTGAAATGCGGCATGGCCCTAAACTTCGAATCCTTCGAATATGGATTCCAAGTATTGAAAACCACCTTGTCAACATCATCAAGAAAGGAATCATTGCCATCCACATCAATAAATACGTAGTTGATCTTGTCATCCGTTGTAGCCATCACGTAGCTAATGGGTTGAAGGTAATAGGACTTTTCATTCTCTCCTACTTCATAAACAAGCAGTTGATCATCTTCCTCAAACACATTTTTAAAACGATACACGGTAGTTTTTGGAATATCAAGAACATAGGTGGTTGTGGACTTGTATTGATAGGTGGTTTTTGGAACACTTCGCGACTCGTAGGCCGTGTAGCTCTCAGATGAATAGACAGCCTGGGACGTTTTGGTTGAGTAATTATACTGATAGCGCGTAACCATACGCGTCTTGGAAACGGGAACCATTTGACTTTGGTACGTGGTAACAGGAACCCATTGGGTTGTTACAACAGGTTTCATTTTAAGAATACTGATGTCGTAGTAGCACTTGTCGCATTCTTCGCTTTGCGCAACTAGTGTTGTCGCGTTGGTCTCCAGTTTAATTCCAGTGTTGTTCTCTTTCGAAAATTCTATTGTCTTTGATCCATTCGAAACTGTTGCACTTCCACTACCGATGTCAATTTGTTGAGAACGAATATCTGGCTTCAGCCAGCCAAAGTCGCTGAAGACATCCGCATTTCTCACGAGTTTAAGCTCGGTGCTGTCTAAAACACCTTGCAACTGCCTATTTCGCTTAATCTTTTTTTGAGCAACAGATGAATGTGCTGTTGTCAATGCGAAAGCCAATAAAATCAGAAAAAAACGGAGCATGAAAAGTGTCTAACATACCGAAATATAAACAAGAACCAACCAAGTTGACTACTTTTCCCCTTCAGGAAGGACTAACAACGGCACCGTGGTATGGTAGGCCATCTCGTGCGTATGGTTCATTCCGAATATGGTCTCAATGAAGGAGTGCTCCCGATAAACCATTGCCACCATGTCGTTGTCGTTCTTCTTATCCATGTAAAACTTAATGCCCGAAAGTATGTCTTTGGCTACAATACGTTTGTACGTGCAATCCACTTCAGGTTCAAAAATGTGCATTTCGCGTCTTTTCTCAAGCACCTTTTCGTAAGTTGGAATACTAGACTTGCCTTTTTCAACATGAGCCAAACGAACATCAGCATTAAATATCATGGCCATATCTTTAATGAGGTCAAGCGCATCATCATCGGCAATCTCATGAAGATCAGAACACAGAAGAATATTTCTCAACGGAACGAAATCAGCCTTTTCTGGAATAACCAGCATTGGAATGTGTCGTAATTCCTGCATTAAATTAACCGTGTAGCTGCCTACCAAAAGCTCTTGGAGGCCAGAAGCACCGCGTGTTCCGAGTGCTATCATGTCAAATTTGTTCTTCTCTATAAATTGAAGTACTTCTTCGATAAATTCTCCTTGCACCACCTTGCCAGATAGTTGCTCATCAGAAAGACCATACTGCTTGGCCAACTTCTTTTGAGTGTCTTCCATGGCCGACACGGTTGTTGCCACTTTCACACCTTCTAAAACCTCGCTTCTATCATAAGCATGAAACACACAAATTTTAGCGCCAGACTTGGCTGCTAGTTGAGCTGCATACTCCAAGGCGTTGCGTGAGTGATGCGAAAAATCGAATGGAACCAGAATACTTTTCATGTCTTCAAAGATGGTCTGAAAATTAGACAACTAACCTAACATTTGTCAGGTTTGCACAAATCTTCAATACCTTACCTTCGAATCCAAGAAATGGAGGATAAAAAATATATCCGTTTTCAATTAATTGCGGTTGCCGTGGGTGTGCTGCTGTTGGTGGTTAAGTTTTGGGCGTTTTACATCACCAATTCAAACACCATATTTTCTGATGCCATGGAAAGCATCGTAAACATTGCCGCAGGTTCTTTTGCGCTCTACAGTCTCATACTAGCCGCCAAACCCAAAGACCTAGACCATCCGTATGGGCACGGGAAAATTGAATTTATTTCTGCCGGAATTGAAGGAACATTAATTCTAGTGGCTGGTGCAGGAATCATCTACAAAGCTGTAGAAGGATTGATAATTGAGCACGAATTGACACAACTTGACATGGGAATGTACTTGGCTGGGGGTGCTGGATTAATTAATTATGGTTTGGGCTGGCTAACAGAAGTCTATGGACTGAAATACGGTTCGCCAACGATGGTTGCAAGCGCCAAGCATCTTAAAAGTGACGGCTATACTTCTGCCGGAATGATTTTGGGGCTAACCGTAGTTCTTTGGACTGGCTTAAACTGGATTGATAGTGCAATTGCTCTGGGCTTTGGCTGTTTTATCGGATACGTGGGCATTCGTGAAATACGGAAATCCTATGCTGGAATTATGGACGAAGCAGACTTCAAGTTACTTCGCAAACTTATTTCAGAAATTGACGAAAACAGAAACCAGAACTGGATTGACTTGCACAACTTCCGAGCGCAGAAATTCGGAAAGCATGTTCATATCGATTGCCATGTTACGCTGCCATACTACCTAACTGTTAAGCAAGCGCACGATGAGATTGACCGCATGGAAGACCTTGTGAAAGACCATCATCCTGCCGGTGTGGAAATGTTCATCCATTCTGACCCGTGCATTCCTACTTCGTGCCGTATTTGCAGTAAAACGGATTGTCCTGTTCGGCAATCTCCGCAAGAAGAGCGCATTACTTGGGAACTCGAAAACGTGCTTGAAAACACCAAGCATGTTTAGTAGTACAAAATTGATTTTTGGGTTAGACAATAATTTTTGAACCTAATACTAATTTAATGCCTTCCAATAAATCCGTAGTAGAACCAAATCAATTACTTTAGTTCACCCGTGGATTTGCAGTCAATAAATTATGAAGCAATTCTAAGCCTGTTCCTCTATTGGGCATTAATTGTGTTGGCCATCCATTTTATTGGTCTTTTCATATTCAAATATTCAAATTGGTTTCGATTAGCTGCTTGTCCAAATTGCGGTCTTAAACTAAAGCGTTCGAAAACGAAACGGAAAGAAAGGTTTTTAAACACCTTTACCTTTGGATTACTAAAGTTTAAGAGGTATCGTTGCTATGCCTGCTACTGGGAAGGTACGCTGCGCGAAACTAGAAAATCGAAGTCCAAGACTTAGCCTGTTTCAATGTTCCAATATCGTTTGTCCTGCACTTATAGTTTTGTACCAAGTAAATTGCGGCAATGAAATTCAATGGTCGTAATCACTATGTGAGTTCTTCCGCAATTTTGGGAGAGAATGTCAAGCTCGGAGATAATGTTTCAATATATGACAATGTTACTATTGGCAGCAACTCGATTATAGCCAACGACTGCGTAATTGGCGAACCAACTTCCGACTATTACCACTCCGAAAATTATGTGAATACGCCAACCAATATTGCCGCTGGAGCCCTTATCAGAAGTCACAGCATTATTTATTCAGGAGTTTCTATTGGCACTCAATTTCAATCCGGACATCGCATTACCATAAGAGAGAATACCGTCATTGGCAACCATTGCAGAGTTGGCACTAACTCCGATTTACAAGGATTTATCATCATTGGGAATTATTGTCAGTTGCACAGCAATGTTCACCTGTGTCAGTTCAGCTCTTTAGGCAATTTTGTTTTCATCTACCCAAATGTTGTTTTGGCCAACGACACACATCCGCCAACCGAAAATGTTAGAGGGCCTGAGATTGGAGACTATACGCAGATTGGTATTCAGTCTTCAATTATTGGAAACATTCAAATTGGAGAAAATTGCCTGATTGGAGCAGGTTCGGTAATTACAAGAGATTTTGATGCGTTTTCGCTCATAATCGGTTCTCCTGCCACACTAAAATCGGATGTGCGCGAGCTAATTGGGTTAGACGGCAAACCACTTTATCCTTGGAAAACTCGTTTTAATAGAGGTATGCCGTGGGACGTTTAAGTATCAAATGGTTAACTGATTGTTAACATCTTTCAGCAATTCGTCTTGGCTTAAAACAACTCTGCTGATACTTTTGATGCTGTGTCAACCGAAAGCCTTTTAAAAGAAATAATGGAAGAGGTAGCAAGCCTCAATCGATCCATTGAGGAGTATTGCCCCGAAATTATTTCGGTAAGCAAGTATCCTTCCATTCAAGAAATGGGAGACGAAATGAACGAGCTTATTGAACATCGGATTAAGATGTTAACAGAGAGTTCCAAGAGCTCGAAAAACCCCAAAAAAACATAGTTGTGTTTGATAAAATGAAACAGCTCCAGCAGATGAAGGAGCAAATGGACGCTGCCAAAGAACGGCTCAATCACGTTTCTGTTAAAGGCGAATGCCAAGGAATTACGGTAGTTGCCAACGGTAACAAGAAAATCATAGAAGTGGTAATCCCTCAATCTTTAGGGAACGCAGACAGAGAAGAACTGGCCGAATTAATTGTGAATGCAACGAACAAGGCTCTCGAAAATGCTGAAAGCGTATTTGAATCGGAAATGCGCGGAATGGCTGGAGGTTTGATGGGCGGCCTCGGCTTTTAACTACCTTATCCGCCCATCGAGGTAAACACTTCTCCCACCAACGGTTTGAATGTTGCATGATTTGTGCCAAAGTTTGGGTTCAAGATAATTTGGTAGGGTTTTCTTTTCGCTCTTGACAGTGGTCGATTGCTACCTTTAGCAACACGCAAATCAAGCAAACCATGTTTACAGATAAAATAAGCCAACGCATTCTAGCTTCCTTTCTTGGTGGCTCTGCATTTTTATTGAGCGTAGCACTCGTGCTACTTCTTACACAACAGATTATTCCAGCTCAGGCAGAAGAACTTGATTTGAGTAAAAATGCAGCATGGGACGAAACCCTCCGAGGTGGAGTTGGTATCGGAATAAAAGACAACACGGGCTATTTTGTGGTTTGGGGCAGTCCCAATCAGTTCTATAAGGTTGACCTAACGAAAGCGACCGATTGGTATTCTGAATAAAGCTCAGAACCAGCGTTTCCTCTTAAAGTAGATGAGCATGGAAATGAACACCACTATCATCAGTCCCCAAGCATAGAAGTAACCGTGTTTGTAGTGTAGTTCGGGCATGTAATCGAAGTTCATACCGTAGATGCCGGCAATAAAAGTTAGCGGAATAAACAGCGAAGCAATTACGGTAAGCACTTTCATTACTTGGTTCATCCGATTGCTCATGTTGGCCACGTCCATGTCCATCAATCCTGACAGAACCTCGCGGTTCGTTTCAAGACTATCAGCTATCTGAATCAAGTGATCGTATACATCTCGGAAGTATTTTTCGTTGTCCTTATCTATCAATTCTGAAACCCCTTTTTCCAAACCGCTTACCGCTTCGCGAAGTGGCAAAAGAGCACGTTTCAAAGTGATGATTTCGCGCTTCATGTGTTGTATTGTCTTCATGTGATCGCCATCTGCATCCGTTGTAATGGCCTCTTCCAGCTCTTCTACGCGCTCTTCAATTCTCTCAATGATGATGAAATAATTATCTACCACACTATCAATCAATCTGTAAACCAAATAATCTGATCCTCTTTTTCGAATCAGTCCTGAATCGGTGCGGATGCGTTCGCGTATTGGGTCAAAAATGTCGCCTTTCTTTTCCTGAAAACACAAAACATAGGGTTTACCAAAAACAATACTAATCTGCTCCTTTTCCAACTCATTCTCTTCGTTGTACCACATCATTTTCATTGTGAAAAAGACGTAATTCTCAAAGGGTTCTACCTTGGGGCGATGGTCGGTATTTAGAATATCCTCCAACACCAGATTGTGGATGTTGTACACCTTACCGATAGCGGCAATGGCATCGGTGTTGTGAATACCATTGATATTAACCCATGAAACGGTTGATGTTTCTAAACAGATTTTCAAATCTTCAACATTGACAATCTCAAGCTCGTTACTAATCGTTTCTGAGTAATCAATCAGTTCGATAGTAACAGGCTCATTCCGATGGTCGCCTATTAGAACCAATGACCCAGGTGGTAAACCAGCCTTTGATGAAGATTTCTTATGCTGTTTTCTTTTCTTAGCCATTCTTAGGAAGATCGTTCTTGTAAACAATGGTTCTGTAAGGGAACGGAATTTCAATTCCCTCTGTATCAAAACGCTCTTTTACGCTTTTATTCAAATCGCAGAAAAGTTCCCAAGCTTGCTCGGGCGAATCGGTCCAAACATCAGCACGCAGATTGACGGAAGAATCTCCAAAACCAATTACGCGACACTTAATCTTTGGCACACCCGAACGTATTTCATCAATAGTTCGCCCATCTATACAAAATGGGTGCTTCTCGGCCTCCTCGGTAATGATTGCAAAAGCCTTATCGATATTGCTATCGTAGCTAATTCCGAAAAAAAGTTGACGTTTGATGCGCTCATCTCCAATGTGAGCATTTATTATTGTTTGATCGCTAATAACAGCATTTGGCACAATGATGCGTTGGTTCTGAAAATCTCTGATGATGGTATGTCTGAGGGTTATGTCCTCCACGGTACCGGCCTTGTCACCTTCCATTCGGATTATATCTCCCACCCTAAACGGTTTGAATATGACGATGAACACACCGCTGATGATGTTTGAAAGCGCGGCCTGAGAGGCAAATGCAAGCACCGCTGTGGCAATACCTGCAGATGCCAGTAAGGTGGTGCCCAGTGTTCTGAACTCAGGAACTGAATAAATGACAAAGAATACCGCTATGGTGAAGATGATGAGCGAAGCTGCATTCTTGATAAAGTTGTATTTGGTGGGATCTACTTTAAGGTGAATGGAGCTGGCACTTACAAACCGATGAATCATCCTTCTTACCCAAAGCGTAAGTAGGAACGCAAGGATCAGAATGATTGTGTAAATAATTGGGCGTGGAAGATTGGTTATCTCTAAAAGCATGGTTCTAAACTATGTGGGTGAAAGTAGCCCGTGCAAAGTCTAAAATCAACCCGTTATTCAGAAATCAATAAACAACCAATCGTTGATGAAGTGTTTCTGAAGTCAAATGCAATTCTGAAACATAAATACCTGCACCAATATTGGAAATATCGAGGGTATTTACCGAATGGGTAAACGGTGCGGACAATACCAATTTTCCTTGTATTGAGTACAGATTAAATGTTGCTTGCTGCTCGTTCTCAGGTAAAGAAACAGTGATAATACCGCTGGTCGGATTGGGAAAGATGCTCCAAATTGAAGTTTCTGCATCATCAATTCCTACTTGGCAGAGAACATCGTTGATTGTGATCTCGCCAAAATCGAAGTTCAAACGGGCTTCAACGGTATCAACCCCGTCAGGGTAAAAAACGGCCGTCAACGAATCGCCCCAAGTGCCATAGATTACGTCATAACTTACAAGGCACATGTAATTCCCTGTTTCAGACTCCAAGGCATTTGTGAACTGAAGTTCAGAGCCTATTTCCCCATTTAATTCCGATCCATCCTTAAACCATTGATAGGTTACAGGGTACGTTGTAATCACTGACAGCGATAAATTTTGTCCCGGACAAATGAGCGTATCGCCTCCTACTTTGGAGATGTCGGGATAGGTATATCTGCCAAGGATGCAGCGATGGTCGCTAAATTCGGAAATGTCCCAAAGCACAGGGTCGAGACTTCGGATGGTGATCACTTCGTTGGTTATGGATGTGGGTACCAAATGCGTGCGATCGCCCCACGCATGGTCAATGATCTTTCCGAAATCGTCATTGAAATTTGATTCAAAATAACCGATGTGCTGCGGAATGATTGGGTTCATGGTATCGAGAAACGCACGGTAATCATTATCACCATCAACAGGATCCGTATTGAAATCGCCACCAAAGATCACAGGTTCGTTCTCTGGAAGGTTGAGATTGGCAATGAACTCTCGGATTTCGGCCATCTGTGTTCTTCTTGCATAAATGTCGTCCGCTCCGCCTCCTGCATCCATGTGAGTGCCAAAAACATGATAGGTCTTGCCAAGTTTGTTGATGCGGGCATATTTCACACCCTTGCTGGCCAAACAGTCCTGAGCCGCCTGTCCGCATTCGGCATACTTAATTTCATCCTCGGTTTCGATTGGCCAACGGCTAAAAATGATAACCCCGCCATTTACCGGAAACGGCAGGAAACCAGTAGGTTCGTTGAGGATTTCTGTTCTATATGGAAAACCCGCTGCCATCATGGCCGGAATGAGGTCGTTTTCTCGTGGACCATCGTCAAATGCTTCGCAAAATGCAACCACATCTTGATATTCTGAAATTTGCGTTGGAAGCAAGGCTCCTCGTTCACTTGCCTGAGCCATTCCTGAAACTCCAAACGAGATCATCTGAATATTGTAATACATGATATTCAGTACGTTGGGATCCTGAAAATCGGCCTCCTCCAGTTCATAAACGGGAAGATCGTGAATGGCAAATCGCACATCGCGCTGCATGTTCAGATCATCATTGTCCGGTTTAAACTTGATGACCACCGGCTTTCCGGCCAATGTGGTTTGCACTTCGTGGAAATTGGCATCATCAAACCAAGGTTCTGAGAAACCGTTTCCTTCCACAGAATATTCCATTTCTGTTCCCACGCTCATCCCTATCAAGCGGATCTTGATAGTAAGCGCATCCGTTGCTCCACTCAAATAGACATCAAAATAGGCCGTATCACCTTCAGGAACTGCCGTGTTTGACCTATTGAAAGACAGTACTTCCTCTCCCGTTGTCTCCAGCCAACCTCTCAACTCAGAAGTACTTGCACTCCATTCCGATTGGGCCATGGTGAGGGTGCCCGACTGCCCCACTTCAACATCAAAATCCTGCCATGTGCTGTTTCTTACATAAATGGTTGACTGTGCAGCAGCGGTAAGAGAGGCCAAAGCAATCAGACCTGAAAGGAGAATTCTGTTCATGTTATCGTAATGTTTAGGTAACGAATATACAACACAGACGTGGTCACCGAAA
>JBDNJH010000062.1:0-4034 GCA_041687875.1 Flavobacteriales bacterium
AAACGTTTTTCCTTTTTCGTTTCATCTTTTTCTACCTCTCAATAATCCAAATCGAGGTCGAAGGTCTTCCTCAAATTTTCTAGTTCAGGGTTTTGCTCCACCAAACTTTGGTAAATCTCTTTGGGCGTGTAGGCTTTCTTCGACTCTACAGCCCCTTTCTTTACTGGCGTTTCCAACTGAACGGAGAAATTATTGAACTGTTCTCTCAGATTCTGAACCAGCAATAGCTTATGTTCTTGCACAAGATCGAACTGGTGCTGTGCGTCTAATTGAAGTTGAATAACCCCGTCTTCCTTTAATTCCGGGCTATACTTGGTCAAAGAACTGACCAAGCTGTCCTTTCCCTTGTACAGAAGATTTACGCGGTCAACCCATATCTTCTGAAGATCGTCCTGACTGAAAGCATCCTTTGGCAAACTTTCTACATCAACTACTACTTCTTCTTCCGTAGCAAGATGCGCTTCGCTGATTTTCACGCGGTCTCCTCTGCCAAACCGTCTTCCAGTCTTTAATGGAATTGCATTTGTTGCAGAAGGTGTTGGTGCTGGAGGTGATGCTGTTTCTTGATGAGTAGAAACGGCCTCTTCTTTCTCCGTATCTGGCGTTTCCGCAACGGGAATAGGTGTTACAATAGGTTCGGGTTGAGAAGTAACTACTGGAGAAATCGCTTCTTGAGTCTGTTCTTCAACCGCAGTTTCAGCAACAGGTGCTGGAGTGGGCTCAACCGCTTTAGGTTGAGACGGAACGGGTGCTGATACCTCAGCTAAGGGCTTTTTTTTTTCTGGCGCTGCTGGTGCAGTACCGTCTGGCGCTTTGTGCAGTGCGCACAGCTTCATTACGGTCAGTTCTACCGTGAGCCGTTGGTTCTTGCTTGCTTTGTACTGAACATCGCACTCGTTCATGGCGCGCAAACCTTTCAGCAAATTGAGCGCAGAACACTTAGGTGTCTGCTCCAAGTATTTCTGTTGAATTTTCTCAGAAACCTCCAACAGTTTAACGGTTGAAGCATCCTTGCACATCAGCAAATTGCGGAAGTGAGACGCCAATCCGTTGATAAACTCGTGCCCGTTGAAACCGGAGTCCAACACATCATTAAAGAGAAGCATGGAACCGGCCATGTCTCCTTCAAGAATCAAATCTGTTGCACGGAAGTAGTAGTCGTAATCAAGAATGTTGAGGTTCTCGATTGCATCTTTATATGTAAGGTTATTTCCGCAGAAGGTAACAAGACGGTCGAAGATGGAAAGCGCATCGCGCAACGCGCCATCAGCCTTTTCGGCCACCACATGCAAGGCTTCTTCTTCGGCCGTTACGCCTTCTTTCTCGGCAATATTCTTCAGGTGCAAAACCATATCGCTTACCTGAATTCTTCTGAAGTCAAAAATTTGGCAACGAGAAAGTATGGTAGGGATAATCTTATGCTTCTCCGTGGTTGCCAAAATGAAGATGGCGTGAGCAGGCGGCTCTTCCAACGTTTTAAGAAATGCGTTGAAAGCTGATTGGCTCAACATGTGAACCTCATCTATGATATAGACCTTGAACTTGCCTTGTTGTGGCGAAAAACGAACCTGATCAATCAGATTACGGATGTCATCCACAGAGTTGTTTGATGCTGCATCCAGTTCAAAGATGTTGAAAGCGAAATCCTCATTCGGATCCAGCTCCCCCTCAAACGTATCTTGATTAATTGCCTTGGCCAGAATCCGTGCACAGGTAGTTTTTCCAACTCCACGGGGTCCGCAGAACAAAAGGGCTTGCGCCAAATGGTTGTTCTTGATGGCTTTCTCTAGCGTGGACGTTATAGAGTGCTGGCCCACAACGTCATCAAACGTTACGGGGCGGTACTTTCGTGCTGAAACGATGTAATTGTCCATGCTTTTTTCGAGGAATTCAAAGGTAGTATTTAGCGGTGCAGATGGCAGAAAACTTATTCACGATCGTTGATATTACCGTGTTTCAATGGGCAAGGGCTATCGGGTTCGTTTTGCGTTAGGGATTGCAGCGGTATCCTTTTCTGAGGAACGAAGAAAAGATATAGCGGAAAGCCCGACCGCGCGATGCTAGGTTTCGACTACGCTAAACCAGTCTGCTGCGCGGTAACGCCCAAATTGTCCTTCCTAAAACCAAGACAAACATTAGATTTGCTTTCCCTATCAATTAAACACACAAAGCATTATGGCAGATTACGTTTGGCAACAGCATTATGGACCCGGAGTTCCGAAGGAGATAAACCCTGACAGTTACCCATCTATTGTGGCAGCTTTTGAAGAGAGTTGCGACAAGTATGGCGACAAGGTGGCGTTTGAGAACATGGGTGTGCCAATGACTTTCAACGAGTTGAAGCAGCGCTCGCACAACTTTGCTGCTTGGATTCAGAACAACACCAATCTTGTTCCAGGAGACAAGATTGCCATTCAGATGCCGAACTTGTTGCAGTATCCAATCTGTATTTATGGTTCGCTTTTGGCCGGAATGGTGGTTGTGAATGTGAATCCGCTTTACACTTCACGAGAGATGGAGCATCAGTTCAACGATTCGGGTGCGAAAGCTGTTGTGATTGTAGCCAACTTCTGCGATCAGTTGGAAGCCTGCTTATCCAAAACTGGGCTGAAACACGTTATTGTGACACGTATTCCTGACCTTTTCCCACAGCCGAAGCAGTTCATTGTAAACTTGGTTGTGAACCACGTGAAGAAGATGGTTCCGAAGTTCAATATTCCGAATACAATTGATTTCCGTGACGTGGTGAAAGACCGAGGTCTGAAGCCAAAACCAGTTACCATCAAGAATACGGATACAGCGTTCTTGCAATATACAGGAGGAACTACTGGAGTATCAAAAGGTGCGATTCTTACGCACAGAAACGTAATTGCGAACATGGAGCAAATGCGTGGATTGATGGGCGATATTATTAAGGAGGGAGAAGAAATCATCATCACTCCACTTCCGCTGTATCACATCTTTTCACTGACGGTTAACTGCCTGGCTTTCATCTGCATGGGCGGCAAGAACGTGTTAATTACGAATCCGCGCGACATGCCTGCTTTCGTCAAAGAATTGAAGAAGCACAAGTGGACTGTTCTTACGGGCGTAAACACGCTTTTCAATGGACTGTTAAACAATGAGGAATTCAGGAAACTTGATTTTAGTTCGGTCAAATTGGTGATTGGTGGCGCCATGGCGATTCAGCGTGCTGTGGCGGAAAAATGGAGGGACGTTACTGGAAACCTACTGGTTGAAGGCTACGGATTAACGGAAAGTTCGCCTGTTGCATCTGCCAATCCGATTGACGGACGGGCACGAATTGGAACCATCGGTGTTCCTGTTGCTTCAACCAACATGAAGTTGTGTGATGAGAATGGAAACGAAGTTCCAGTTGGCGAACGTGGCGAGATTACCATCAAAGGGCCGCAAGTAATGCAAGGTTATTACAACCTACCTGAAGAAACAGCCAATGTGCTTAAAGATGGTTGGTTGCGTACGGGCGATGTGGCAACGATGAGCGAAGATGGTTTCTTCACCATCGTTGACCGTATTAAGGACATGATTATTGTTTCAGGTTTCAATGTGTATCCGAATGAGGTGGAGGATGTGATTGCCATGATGCCAAAGGTGTTGGAGGTTGCAGCCATTGGTGTTCCTGACGAAAAATCTACCGAAGCTGTTAAGGTTTTTATTGTGAAGAAAGACCAAACGTTAACCGAGCAAGAAATACGCGATTTTTGTGAGCAGAATATGACTGGCTACAAAAAACCAAAGCACATCGCGTTCCGCGATGATTTGCCGAAAACACCCGTTGGGAAGATTTTGAGAAGGGCTTTGCGGGAAGAGGAAGCGGCTGCAATAGCTTAAACGGATAATTGGCTGTTCAGTTTAGTACAAAATTCAGCAGATTGCGTCATGCTGTGCGCCTTAGGCATATCAGCATCTATTCATACCCTGAAACAAGTTCAGGGTGACGAACCGATAGAGTTTTTCGCTATTAAACAGTTTTTTAGTTTGATATGTGACGTAGCAATTCTGCGTACGAATTG
>JBDNJH010000295.1:0-10840 GCA_041687875.1 Flavobacteriales bacterium
TCGTGACGATAAATTCAGGTTTTCGCTGAAATATTTCATTATCGCCATTTTGGTCTCAGACGAAAGCTCATTTTCCATCTGAGAAATGCACTTTGCACAGAGCGCATATTCAAAAACCACGCTTTTTAGCTCCATTTCCGGATAATGCCGAATGGCGCGTTCGATGGCGTAGGGCTGCGATTCTTCCATCAAATTACACGTACATACCAGACAGTTTGAGAACGGTTGGTTCGTTTCTGAGTTAAAAAACTCGGTTGGAATGTTTGGTAGTTTGTCGTAATCCATGCTTAAATATCTGCTTTGCAATATTAACCTTAGCCCCGTTACTTTGCATCCCTTTTTAGAAAGAATGAATACACAGGAAGAAATCATTGCGCGCCTCGTAGAACTATTGGAACTTCCGATAGAAGAAACCATGCGTGAAGCCAGCGAATTAAAGTCAGCATTCTATGCTTTGAACCATCAAAAGCTCGACCAGCAGAAGTTGGAACATCGCGAAATAGGTGCGAAAATGGAAGATTTTATCGCCATCGCCAATCCGTTGGAAGATACTTTCAAGGAGCTTTTTAGCAAATACCGCGATAATAAAGCCAAACATCTTCATCAAAAAGAAGAAGCAGAAAAGAAGAATCTTGCTGAGAAGAAAGCCGTTTTGAAAGGCTTGAAGGAGTTGATTGATAACGAGGAAAACATTGGTAAAAGTTTCGACCGTTTCAAGGATTTTCAGGATCGATGGAAGAAAGCAGGAGAAGTTCCCAAGGAAAAATTGGCCGACCTCAATCAGGAATACAAAGTTGAGATTGATCGGTTCTATTACAACATCACCATAAATAAGGAGCTGAAGGAGTATGACCTCACTAAAAACTTGGAGCTGCGCGAGGCGCTTGTTACCAAGTTGGAAGGGCTTGAATCAGAAGAAAAGATCAAGGATGTTGAGTTTATTATCGGAGCAGCCAAAGAAGAATGGGATGATGCTGGCCCTGTAAAACCTGAGGTGTTTAAAGCAGTCAACGACCGTTATTTTGAAGCATTGAAGGTGCTTCACAAGAAGATTCAGGATTTTTATTCGGAGCGAAAAGATTCGATGGAATCGAACTTGGATGCAAAAAAGGCTATGGTCGTTCGCGTGTTGGAATTGGCAGATGAGGGGCATGATTCCGTTGGGAAATGGAATAAGGCGACAGACGAGGTGAACAAACTTCGTGAGGATTGGAAATCAATTGGACTAGTAGAACGTAAGTTCAATAATCAAGTTTGGGCTGAATTCAAGCAAGCAGTGGATCAATTCTTCGATAAAAAAAAGGCGTTTTTCGGAGAAGCGCGTGAAGGTTTTAAGGAGAACAAAGAGAAAAAGGAAAAGCTTATTGAGCGTGCTGAAGCGCTGAAGGACAGCACGGAGTGGAAAGAGACCACCGAAAAGCTTAAACGCCTTCAAAACGATTGGAAACGTGTTGGCTCGGCTGGGCAGCGTGATGAGAACAAACTGTGGGGGAAATTTCGTGGTATTTGTGATGCTTTCTTCAAACAAAAGAAGGAATGGTTTGATGGTATGGACGACCGCCAGGCTGCCAATCTAAAAGTCAAGGAAGAAATGCTCGCCAAAATTTCCGCAACCAAATTGGAAGGTACGAAGGAAGAAGGTTTGGAGATTATCAAAGCATTGGCTGCCGAGTGGGCCGCCATTGACCATGTTCCTAAAAATGACATCAAACGCGTTGCATCTGAATACGACAAGGCCATTGAGAAGCTGTACGCACAGCTAAAAATGGACAAAGAACAAGTTGCCAAGGTTCGTTTTAAGAACAAAGTTGAGCGATTGGTAGAAGGAGATAATGGTGCGGATCAGCTTGAGCGCGAGCAACATTATATTCAGAAAGTGCTTCGCGAGAAGAAGGACGAGTTGCTTCAGTATGAGAACAACATGGCGTTTTTTGCTAAGGCCAAGTCTGATAATCCGTTGCTAATTAGTGCTCAGAAAAACATAGCTGCGCTTAAAGCAGAAGTGGAAGGTTATGAGGAGAAATTGAAGTTATTACGAGTTTCTCAGCGGAAATTGGCTTAGCCAGCACTCCATCTCGATTCTCGCCAATTCCGTTGTTGATGTGGACTTAAAAAAGTCCAAGCAACAATTCTGCTGCTCTTGTTTCCTTGTCCCATAGGAATGGTCTTTACTTCAACTGCCTCGGCAGACGTGAGCGCGCCATAAATGGATTTCAGGTTCGATTGCTTGGAAACAAGCGTAGAAAACCAGAACACCGAACTGGAGAATTTGGTGCTTTCGTGAATCAGATTCCGGATGAAACGCTTCTCGCCACCATCGCACCAGAGTTCACCATTCTTCCCGCCAAAATTCTTCTCGGTCTTGTTCCCTTTCTGAAGTTTGAGATTCTTCAATTTTCGATCCGTTCCTGCCGTTGCTTCTGCCTCAGATGCATGAAATGGCGGATTGCAAATGGTCAGGTCCACGCGGTCTTCCACGCGAATGACTCCGTAAATAACATCCTTCGGATTTGATTGCAATCGAATATCGATTTTGTCAACCAGAACCTCATTTCCCTGCACAATAGTTTTGGAATTCTCAACCGCCACGGAATCAATATCAGTTCCAATGAATGACCAGCCGTATTCAATTGAACCAAGCATTGGGTAAATGCAATTGGCACCCACGCCAATATCCAAAACAACCACATTCTCGCCCGTTGGAATATTGCCATAATTGCTCTCGCCAAGCAGGTCTGCAATATGATGGATGTAATCTGCGCGTCCAGGAATAGGAGGGCAGAGGTAGCCTTCTGGAATCAACCAGTTTTCTACACCATAATGATGTTTTAGAAGCGCTTTATTCAGCGTAATAACCGCTTTCGGATCTGAGAAATCAATGCTTTCGTCTCCAAATTTGTTTGGTTTTACAAACGGCTCAAGTGCAGCGAAGTCTGCAATCAGTTTCTTAAAATCGTAGCGATTTCTGTGCTTGCTCCGTGGATGTAACTTAGATTTTACTTCAGGATGGATTTTCTTCTCTACCGCCATGCGGCAAAGGTATGGGCTTCAACTAGGCTGTGAAAACTAATTACCTTGAATTTGCTTTAGCATCTTCTCGGCTTGCACATGCAGCGATCGATCTTCCAATAAGTATTCGTCTACAGGTTGCATAGTAAGTGCGCGTTTCAAGAAATAAACGGCAGCTTTCTTATCCCCATTTTCCACTAGTGCTTCGGCATGATAAAAATTGTTTCCAATATCGTGAGGATACTTAGCCACAACAGCAGCGGTCATGTTCAACGCTTTCTTTTTATCAGGCCAACTAAGAATGAACGGAATTTTAGGAACACGCAAATTCAAAACCGCCAATGCACGTTTGGGAATACCCATTCTAAATTCAGGATCGAGACGAATTAATGCTTCCATTTCATTCTTCACCTTGTCAACCACACCCTCTTTGGCCGCCCGAAAAACCCCAAGCACCTCGCCCCATTGGCCCAGCCCACTCAAATACTCGAACCGCAATTCCTTACTAATCGGATATTTCGGCACCAAACGGTCACCAACCTTTTTTGCCAATTCAAATGTTTTCCGCTTATCGCTGTCGTTATCCTGCGTAAAACGAGCCTTCCAAATGTAGCTCCGCATCAAATAAATGCCCGTTTCCAGCTCATTTTCGTTGGCCGCCAAAGCCCGTTCAAAATAGGTTATCGCCTTGTTGATGTGTTCAGGCTTCGCCTTAAAACCCACCGCTCCAGAAGTTTTCTGATTATACCATCGCATACCATCTTCAAAATCACTCTCCGCAACCACCGTTGCCGATAACAAAACGAAGGAAAGGAATATCAAAAATCTGATTTTCATTGAGAGGTTACTAAGATAAATCCATTTTACGATGTATGCATTGCAACACAAAAAATGTTGAAAATTTTTTGGGCGTGTCCCCGATAAAAAATCGGGGTCAGTCCGCCTCAGGCGGATATATCTTTTTTGCCCAAAAGCAAAAAAGGATGCCGCTTCCGTCCTTCACGCACGCAACCTGCCAAATTATTTACGGAATTAGGCTTCGGTCGGATTTACAGTCCTCTTGTTTGCGGTCTTTAGCATATTCATTGCCTTGCTCAAACCTTCCATCGTAAGCGGAAACATACGGTCGTTCATGGCCTGTTTCAGAATACGGGTCGATTCCGAATAATCCCACATATCCTGCGGATTCGGATTTATCCAAACGTGGTGCTTAAATTTCTTCGTAATGCGTTCCATCCACACCAATCCAGCTTCAGGATTGTTGTGCTCCACGCTTCCACCAGGCTGCAGTATTTCCCAAGGCGACATAGACGCATCTCCCACAATAATCAGCCGATAATCGTCATTGAACTTGTTCATCACATCAAACGTGGGCGAAATATTATTGAAACGTCTTCGATTCTCTTTCCAAAGTCGCTCGTACAAACAGTTGTGGAAATAGTAGAACTCCAAATGTTTGAACTCATATTTTGCCGCGCTGAACAGCTTTGAGCACATATCAACATGGTCATCCATCGTTCCACCAATATCAAACAGCATCAGCACCTTCACATTATTCTTCCGCTCAGGTCGCATTTCAATCTGAAGGAAACCAGCATTCTTCGAGGTTTTCTTTATCGTAGAATCAAGATCCAATTCCTCTTCATGACCAAGTCTCGTGAAAACGCGCAATCTGCGAAGCGCCATTTTCAGGTTTCTCGTATTCAGTTCTTCCTTATCGCTCAGGTCTTTGAATTCACGCTTATCCCAAACCTTTACGGCACTTCGATTTCTGCTTCCAGCCTGCCCAACTCTGTATCCAGCAGGATTGTAGCCATAAGCTCCAAAAGGAGATGTTCCAGCGGTACCAATCCATTTGTTTCCGCCTTGGTGACGCTCTTGCTGTTCTTTCATCAGCTCCTCAAAGCGTTTGGCTAGTTCTTCCAAACCGCCCATGGCTTCAATCATGGCCTTTTCTTCATCCGTGAGGTTATTCTCAGCCATGTATTTCAACCAATCTTCCTGAATTTTTGAAAGGTCGGTTGGCGATAACTTCATGCTTCCAGCTACATATTGACTGAAAATTGCATCAAACCGATCAAGATGTTCTTCGTGCTTGATAAGAATCGTTCGCGCCAGCGAATAAAAGTCATCCACATTCTCTCCCAAACCTGCTTTTACCGCTTCCAGCAAGGTTAAATACTCCCGTAAACTCACAGGGATGCCTTCGTGTTTAAGGGCGTAAAAGAGTTGGAGGAACATTGGATTTTAATTTTTGATTGACAAGTCGGTAATGAGCAGATTAGCGAATGACGTCAATATGTTTTAGATTCTTATACAGAATCCATGGTAAACACCTCTAAACCCTTAAGACTATCCGTTTGTTGACCCGATAGATGCTTTGCAGATGGAAAGTTGTTTAATTTATAAGAAAGTTTACTTGTAGATACGGAATTCAGGGATGCTTACCACTAGTCGCTCTTTTGGGTAAGCAAATAGACAATCTAAAGTTAAATGCGTCTACCATGGGCAGGATTGCTCACAGGCAACAACCCAATCCCTTATCTTGCCGCCATGTCTTCCTACGCCCAGTTTGCCGAAGTGATACTGCCCCTTCCGTTGGAAGGGACGTTCACGTATCGCGTTCCGCGCAACATGGAAACGGAGGTGCAAGTAGGTAAAAGAGTGGTAGTGCCCTTCGGACGGAGGAAACTTTACACAGGCATCATCTTTCAGATACACGACCGTCCGCCCACCGCCTATCAAGCCAAATATGTGGATGATTTGCTGGATGAAGAACCGATTATCCTTGATACGCAGCTTGCCTTTTGGGATTGGATGCGGCAATATTACATGTGCCATTTGGGCGATGTGATGAATGCCGCCATTCCTTCAGGACTCAAACTTTCGAGCGAGAGCCGCCTCACCATCCATCCCGATTTTGATGGCAGCATGGAAGATCTTGAGCCAGAGGAACACGACATTCTGGAAGCTTTGCAGAACAACGATTTCCTGACGATGGAGGATATTGCCACCATGGTGCGAAAGACCCACGTGCACCGCATCGTACGGCTGATGTCGGATAAGCGGATCATCGTTCAGTATGAAGAACTGCAGCACAAATTCAAGCCCAAGAAGGAGATCATTTACCGTTTGCCTGAGTGGTTGGAGGATAAGGACAAGTTGGAAGATGTGTTCGATGCGCTCAAGCGTGCGCCCAAGCAGTTGGAAGCGTTTATGCAGTTCTTGCAATGTTCAAGAACCTCAAAAGAAAAAGGCATTGTAAAGCGGCAGGTGCTGATTGGCGACCACGAGGTTTCGGATGCGGCCATAAACGCCCTCATCAAAAAAGATATTTTGATAAAGGACGAGGTGGAAATTGCCCGTTTGGAAGACACCAGTTCGTGGGCCAAGCACGGAATCGTGCTCACCGAAGTGCAAGACAAGGCATTTGAGGAACTCAGCCATTCGCTCATTGACAAAGATGCAGTGCTCCTGCATGGCGTAACGGGCAGTGGCAAAACGGAGATATATATTCAGCTCATTCAGCAACATTTGGCCAACGGCAATCAGGTTCTTTATATGCTGCCCGAGATTGCGCTTACCACACAGATTATCAAACGATTGCAAGAGCATTTTGGCGAAAAGGTGGGCATTTATCACTCCAAAATATCCGACAGCGAACGGGTGGAGGTTTGGAACAAACAACTGAGCGATGAGCCGTATCAGATCATCCTCGGAGCGCGTTCGTCACTCTTTCTTCCCTTCAAAAAGTTGGGTTTTGTTATTCTGGATGAAGAACACGAGCACACTTTTAAGCAGCACGACCCAGCACCTCGCTATCATGCACGAGATGCAACCGCTTATTTGTGCAAACAGGCAGGAGCGAAACTTCTGCTAGGGTCCGCCACACCAAGTATTGAAGCCTATTACAACGGCAAGCGCGAAAAGATTGGTCTGGTGCATTTGAACGAGCGTTATAGCGGCATCCAGCTGCCACACATCGAAATTTGTGACCTGAAAGTGGAGCGCAAGGCCGACAGCATGAAAGGGCCTTTCTCATCGCAACTCTTGCAGCGCATTACCGAAACGCTAGCGCGAAATCAGCAGGTCATCATCTTTCAGAATAGGCGCGGCTACAGTAGTTTTTTGCAATGCAACAATTGTGGCTGGGTGCCCGATTGCATCAATTGCGACATCTCGCTCACCTACCACAAATACAGCAACGACCTGCGCTGCCACTATTGCGGCCATGGCGATAAGCCACCATCTATATGCCCCAAATGCCAATCTACCTACATCAAAACCAAAGGTTTCGGAACCGAGCAGATAGAGGAGGAGTTGGCGTTGCTTTTCCCACAAACGGTGGTGGCCAGAATGGACATGGATACCACACGCGGCAAACATTCCTACGCTCGCATCATCACCGATTTTGAGGAACGAAGAGTGGATATTCTTGTGGGAACACAAATGGTTACTAAGGGGCTCGACTTTGACCACGTTGGTCTTGTCGGTATTCTGAGTGCCGATGCGCTGCTCAATTACCCTGATTTCAGAGCATTTGAGCGCGCCTATCAACTCATGGCACAGGTAAGTGGTCGTGCAGGGCGCAAGGGCAGGCGAGGGCTCGTGGTTGTGCAGACCTCCGATCCTCAGCATTTTATTATCAATCAGGTGGTGAAGAATAATTACGAAGGAATGTACGAGGTGGAGTTGGCGCAACGCAAGCAGTTTCGCTATCCGCCTTTTATTCGCATGATTACCATTACCATCAAGCACCGCGATAGGGATGTGGTTGATAAGGCTTCGGACGTTCTTGCTAAGGAACTGGAACAGATTCCGGATATGCTGCTGCTGGGACCCGAATATCCGCTCATTCAGCGTATTCGAAATAAATACAACAAGCAGATTATCCTCAAAATGGGCGGACAGAACATCAAGGAACGGAAAACGCGCATTTTTAGCATTATCCGTGAGGTTCATTCACGCAAGGAGTTCCGTTCGGTGTTCTTTCAGCCTGATGTGGATCCTGTGTAGGACTTTTAAGCATGTAGACAGAAGCAAGAAGTAATGAGATTCTTTTCGGGAGCATTCTAACTCCTGTCTTCCAACTCCTAACTCCTACTTTCCAACAAGAAAAAGAAAGCCTCATCAGATTTAGATTTCCGAACTTGGACATCTGTTTCGCCATTGCACTCATCATCTCATCATCAAATACCGTATCATCAATAACCATTTACGTAATTTTCATTTCCTTGCACAACATGATTAGAATAGGAATAATTGGATTAGTGTTGACGCTGTTGTTCGGCACTGAGCTGGTGGCGCAGAATGGCAATGCTATTCTTGGCAGATGGATGGATGAGGACAAAGAGACCATTATTGAAATCTATGAGAAAAATGACACCTACCATGGAGGGATTGTTTGGCTCAAAGACTCGTTGGATATGTTTGGCGAAAGACTTAGAGATGCGCTGAATGCCGATACAAAACTCCGTCCCAGAAAGGTGCTGGGAACAAACATGCTAGAAAATTTTGTGTGGGATGGGGCGGATACGTGGCGAAAAGGCGAAATCTATTATTACCACAGCGGCAACGAGTATAATGGCAAGATATCCATCAGCGAAATAGGCGAGCTGAAGCTAAAAGGTTATTACAGCATTCTATTCTTTTTAGGTAGAACCCAAACCTGGACTCGTCAGGGTAAATCTGCCACGCGCGATTAATGGTTTTTTCGGAAGCCATATTGTATATCGGATTGGCGCAATCGTTGTTTGCAGCGTTTGCACTGAGTACAAGACGCTTGGTTTCGCTGCCCGATAAGCTGCTAGTGGGCAGTCTCCTGCTGTTTGCGTTCAAGTTCATCATCCTCATTTTTCACCTAGAACATCAGGAGTTCTTTGATATGCAGTTTTCGTTGGGATTGATACCGCTTACGTTCAGTCCGATATTGTATCTCTACACCTACTATCTGGTTTCTGAGCGAAAGAAGTTTCGCGCCCTCGATCTGCTGCATTTTCTACCGTTCGTACTTATTACGCTCGCCTATTTCATCTTCTTTCAGGATGTGGTCGATTTTTCGGATGAATCGTTCCTTAGACAAGACCCTTACCTATGGGTACGGGTCACGTTTTCTATTGTTTTCTTAACATCTGTAATTGTTTACACGGTTCTCACATTTGCAAAGCTGATTGTGTTTAGAAGAAATATTGAAACACAGTTTAGCTACCGCGATGGCAGACTGCAGTTGTTCTGGGTAAATTTTATTGCAGTACTTTTTACGTTAAGCGGATTGGTGGTAATTGTTGCTGGAGCCTACAACGCCATTATGTTTAAACGAGTAGTTAATACCGCCTTACTTTCGCACATTGGGCTTACATCTGTAGCCTATGCCATCAGCTATTTCGGACTGAGGCAACCATCACTTTTTCGTTCAGAATATGCTTCGGTAGAAGAAGCGCCCAAGAATAAACCCATAGGGAAAACCGAATTGGAGAGCAAAGAAGTTAAGCCACGGTTCGCGGATGAGGAAGCCAAGGTACTTACCGAGCGGCTCATTGCTCACATGAGTGAGGAACGGCCATATCTCAATCCTGAACTTACGTTGGGCGAACTTTCGGCACAGATTAATCTTGCTAAACACGAACTCACCGACCTGCTTAACGTGAATATGGGTATGAATTTTTTCACGTTTGTGAATGAGTTCCGATTGAAGGCGGTGATTAGAAGATTGGCCAATTCAGATTACGACCACCTCACCATCATGGCCATTGCCAACGATTGCGGTTTCAACTCCAAATCAACATTCAATATCTTGTTTAAGCAAGCCTACTACCATACGCCATCAGATTACAAAAAGATGCTGCGAGATGGAAGCGCGGTGGTTTCCTAACGGCTATTTGTCAGCCATAAACCTTTTCTCCAAACCATCTGGGTCTTTAAGCACGGTTCGTATCCAATGAAAATGAAGTTCGGTACGCTCTTCGTCCGTTAAATGCCAATCCACATCCGATTCTCGCAACCGATGTGTAAGGTTATGCACAGAAATAGCAGCCGAAACCGAAATATTGAGGCTTTCTGTAAACCCATACATCGGAATGTGCATGTTGATGTCGGCCATTTCAAGCGCATTCTTACTCAATCCGTTCTTCTCACTACCAAACATTAACGCAATGGGTCTGTCAATTGGGAGTTCTTCCAACGGCACGCTGTCTCCATGCGGGCTGGTAGCCACTATTACAAACCCTCTGGTTTTTAGTCGATTGATGCACGCTTCCGTATTGTTTTGATGATGCGCATAGCGGTGTAAATCAATCCATTTCAGTGCGCCTTTTACCACCCGTGGGTTCAGGTCATACGCATTGCGTCCTTCAATCACGTGTATATCCTGAATACCGAAGCAATCTGCCGTGCGCACTACAGCATTGGCATTCTGAGAATGGTAAATGTCTTCTAAAACCAGCGTCAAATGCCGGGTGCGTTCCGAAAGTCGGGAAGAAATGAGGTTGCGCTTGTTCTCGGTTGCAAACGAAAGCAAGTAGTTGAGTAATTTCAGATTGTCCTCTTCCTTCACCGACATTTTGCTACATCCTAATACCTAACCCATTAACCAATAACCATTAACCAATAACGCCTATTGAACCGGCATTCTCCCATTGCTTACTCCCATCTGATTGCAGAGTTGAAGTAACATCCTTGCACCCACGTTCGTGTCCCAGCCAGATTCGCAAGGAGCCACTTCCACTAAATCAAAACCGATGATGGTTTTACCTGAATTCACCACTTTCTTAATCAGATAAACCGCTTGCTCAAAGCTTAATCCACCATGAACGGGCGTTCCCGTTGCCGGACA
>JBDNJH010000296.1:0-3630 GCA_041687875.1 Flavobacteriales bacterium
AAATCGTTCTCAATAACCTCTTCTATGTTTCGGTTACAGTGATTTGAATTTGGCCAACGGTTCTCATAAACGAGACTGGCGTGTTGCTTTTTGGTGCTCGGTTCCCATTGATTGCTCCAAACAACATTGTAGGCAGAATCCTTTGCTTTCGGATAGTCTTCCAGCCCAATTCTGAATCCGCCAACACCTGCAAAAAGCTCAACTACTCGGAGTTCCATGTGTTCAAAGGTAGGATTGAGGAGCGCGTGATCCAAATGGTGCAACTGTAGTTCTACACATGCGTTTGTCAATCTATCGGCCTACTCTAAATTTTAATCGGAGCACCGCGCTAGGGGTGGAAGCGGCATCCTTTTCTGAGGAACGAAGAAAAGATATAGCGGACGACCTCCTTCGACAAGCTCAGGACAGGCTGTAGCGCCCAAAAATCAATTCAACAGATCTCCGCGTAGGCTTCGATATCGCTTACGGGCCTCTACCGTGAACAGACTTCCTGGGTAATTGAGCAGCAGTTCTTGGTAGTATTCCATGGCCTCGGAGCTGCTTTTGAGCTGGTTTTCGTAGAGCTGTGCCATCTTGTAAACGGCATCATCGGCCAGCAGGTCGGTCGGATATTCCTTCCACACGCGGTGGTAGTTTTCTTGCGCCAGTTGGTAGTTGCCTTCTTGCTCGGCAATTTGTGCGCGTTTGTAGAGAATATCGTCCTGCAAGCTGTGGCCGGGATAGAACTCTTCGATGCTATCGAGCGCAATTTTGGCGCTATCGAGCTTGTTTTGATAGAGCAAAAGGTCGGCCCGCGCGAAGGTGCTGAGGGCGGCATAGGTGGTGTCCATGATGGAATTGTCGCCAATGAGCATGGCAAGGTAAAGCGCATCGTTGGCAATGAAATCGCTGGTGGCGGCCTTGAGGATGTTGAGCTGCGCCTGCGCCCAATCGAACTGACCCGTGTAGTAGGACAATTTGGCGTTCTTGAGCTTGGCAATGCGACCAATATCATCGGTCTTGAACATCTTTTCGGCCTGAGAATAAAGCAGGGTTGTTTCCCAAATCTCACCTGTAAAAAGCAGGGCATCGGCCAATTGAATTTTGGCCATAGCGAGGTCTTTTTTCTGAATTCCAGGCAATTCTAAAACCTCATACAAAAGGTCGATTCCTTTTTTGGAATTGTGAATGTAGAAAGTGTAAAGTTCCGCCAGGTTCATCATCATCTGCGCCACGTTTCCGTTGCGTCCGAACTCATCTAAGGTGGCAAGAAACGTCTTTTCTAGCTCAAGTAATTCCTCTTCGGTATACGTTCCGCCCGTCACCGCCTTTTCGTAAAGCGTGTTCACCAAATCCTTCTTGCAACTCATGTAATAGTAGCTGTCGCGGCCTTTTTTGATGACATACTCATACGACTCGATTGCCAAATCAAACGATTCGTTGGCGCGACAGATGTGCGCAAATTGAACGATACGTCCGCCATCTTCCTTGTTTCTTCTGTCCAGCGCTTTCGCTTGCGCAAACGCCTGACTGAATTTCTTCTGTTGTTCAAAATGCCAGATTAGCAGTTCAGGATAAATGTCCTTTTGTGGTTGTTTCTGAATGCGCCCGATTACCGCTTCCTCAAAATATTCCTGCTTAGCATTTGTCTGATCCACCACAAAAAGATCCAACAGCTCGGTTCGGACTCTAGTAATCTGCGATTCATCCTCCGCCAAGGCATTCATGTATTCCTCCAAGGCCAGATCAAACTTGCCAAGCTTGTTATACACTGCAGCCAACTCAAACTGATAATTATAAACGCCATTCAGCAGTTTGCGACCCTTTTCGTACGTCCGAACCACCTGCTCAAACTCACCTTTATCCGAAAAAGCATCTGCCAGCGCATCAATCTGCCGCTGAAAAGGTGGCAACTCAGCAATCGCCTTGGCATAATCCTGATCCGCCTTTTTAGCATCGCCTGCTGCCTTGTGCACATATCCCAAATACACGTAAAGCACAGGATTCCCTTCCTTCTTTATCCGCTTCTCAACCGTCTTCTCCGCTTCCGAAAAATTCTCCAGTTTCAGCAGACAATCCACGTAATACTGAAAGAAAAACTCGTCATTATATTTCTTGTAAAGCCGCTGATAATAAACCTCCGCCTTCTCATATTCGCCATTCTTGAAATACTGCGCAGCCAATTGCTCATCCGTATCCGTCTGCGCCAAAAGCATCAACGGAGCAACCAGAAGCGCAACAATCGATATGTATTTTTTCAATTTCATTTCATCATTTGGGCCTGTCCTGAGCTTAGTCGTAGGGCGTGCCCCCAAAAGCTCCGTAAACTACGCTTTTGCGGTCGGGCTTTCCGCTGTATCCACGCCCAAAAGCGTGGGATGCCGCTCCAATCCCTCACGCGCGCAGTCTGCAAAGTTAGTGCAGACCGAAAGCAGAGGTTTTAACTATCAAATCCCCCGACCCAATCTGCTCCGCAATCGACCCACCCCCTTTGAAAAGGGGGAACTCCGCTCCGAGCCAACTGCTCATAAGCCTGATAGCGCGGATTCTCCTTAACAAAGGAGGTGTCACGCTTTTGGGCGTGACGGAGGATTTTTTCATTACAAATCCCAAACTCCATCAACCTATAAACTTTATCAACTATTCAACCCCATCAACTTCCTTACTCGGCAATGCGATCAATAAACGGTCAATTTCGTCTTTTAGTTCAGCGTAGGTTTCAAAACAACCGTTCAGTTCTACTACCACCTGCTCTGTGCCTTCATTCAAACTTTCCACAAAAAGAAATTCCTGCTCAATATAGAGGTTTGCGCTGTCCTTATCGGCACGTCTTTCTTTGAGATCCGTTTTAAGGTTGAAAATTTGATTCCGCGTTTGGACAACCTCGGCATCAATCAATTCTTTTCTATCCAAACAACTTTGAAGATGTTCTTGTATCGCACAGAAATTCACCAACATTTGTGCTTGTTCCAGTTCGAGCGTATCCGTCAATTCATTCTGAATCTTCTGACATTTCTCAGCTACATCTTTCACATATTGTTTGATAAGGCGCGCGTCCACCTCACTGGAAGATTGCTCCACGCTATTTAGTACGCCAAGGAGGCTTTCGGCTGCGTTCAGCTCTGCTGTGAAATCCGTTCTACAACCGCTTAATGCCAGCACAAAAACCACAACTAGCGTCATTGCGAGGGAGGAACGACCGCGGCAATCTGTTCGTTGTAATGAACAGATTGCTTCGTTCCTCGCAATGATGTGTGCGATTTTCATTTAATCAATGGTTGTAAACCCCGTGTACTGATGCAACACCGCAGGAATTTCAATTCCGTTTTCGGTCTGGTTATTCTCAATAAGTGCCGCCATAATGCGAGGCAAGGCCAACGCACTTCCATTCAATGTATGCGCCAATTGCGGTTTGTCTTGTCCCTTGCGGTAACGCAACTTCAATCGGTTTGCTTGGAAAGTTTCGAAATTGGATACAGAACTCACTTCCAACCAACGGTCTTGCCCGCCTGACCAAACTTCCATATCAAACGTAAGCGCAGATGTAAAACCTAAATCACCGCCACACAGGCGCAACACGCGATAATGTAATCCAAGTTTGTCCAACAGACCAGTTACGTGAGCCACCATCGTACCGAGCACTTCGTAGCT
>JBDNJH010000063.1:0-19975 GCA_041687875.1 Flavobacteriales bacterium
AGATACGGTTACGGCAACAACCAACATTGAAACTGGTATCAGATCAAATTTAGCATTACGCGGAGAAGTATACAGATGGCATCATGAGGCAGCGACAGCCAAGAATGGCACTTTGGCGTATGTCACAGACGTTGTTTCATTGTCACTGAGCAACACGTCAGAATGGTACTATCGTTCAGAACTCCGTTTTATAAACGCAGATGGCACCAACGAACGAAGGTTGGTGCTTGATTTTCAGTGAGAAATGGAACAACTGGCAACCGTTGGCGAGGGACTGGTACAACAGGCAGAAGGTATGTGGCCGCGCCACAGCTCCTCTAACCTTATAGCTCCGTTACAGCCGGGAAATGTACTGCTGCCCCACGAACGTATCGCAGTAAACAGTGCAGGGAATCTATGGACTGGCTACGTTTATAATGTGTTCCTCAACGGGGTGGATAAGGGCTGGATTCCCTTTAATCCTAACACATTTGCCGAACCGTTACAATTTGCCTATTCCATTCTAGTAGAAGACCTTACGGTCGGCATTGAGGAAAGCAAAACTACCAATACGGTGAGTATTTACCCGAACCCGGGAAATGGAGAAGTTGGGATAGTGTTAAATAGTATGGGTAAGAATACTGTATCTGTTCGTGTAATGGATGCTCAGGGAAGGTCTGTACTTGAGCAAACACTTTTTCGAAATCATACCGCAATCGATCTACGAAATCTCAATCCCGGTCATTACACGATAAGTGTTTTTGAAGAAACCGCTACTACCCATCTACCGTACATAAAACTCTGAAACCATGAAACGACACAACATGGTATTTTTCGGGCTTGGAGTACTTTTCATGGCATTATTCAGTTGCGAACCAGAGAAAATTGAGCCACCACTACCTCCTCCTCCTATTCGAGATTGTTCGTACGATTTTACCATTACTGCGGTTGATACCCCTGGGCTTCCTCCACCGAATACTGGAGCTATCGAGACTCAATATGAGTACTACGAACGATTCAGCATCAATGACATGTGCTTTGATCCAAATAATCCAAATAGAATTGCCTTGGCCTTTGGTTTGGACAACCATCCCTTGTTTTCGAATCAGGTCGGCTCGGTTGTGATAGTCTTTAATCTCTGCAGCAATGAATCGACTACAATTTATTCCTTGAATCAACATCAAGTCGTTGGCTTGAGCTGGGGTTCAGATGACAGAATTCTGTTAAGCACCAGTTCACCTAATGCTCACATTGTAATCGTCAATTCTGACGGTAGCGATCAAAATTCACTACAACTTGAACAATGGAAATATGGAGCTGTAGATTGGGCAACAGATCAACTAAGTTTTTTCCTATCCCCAAAATATTCAGTTATCGCAAGCCATATTGATCTTAATGGACAGTTCATTGATAGTGACCTCGGCATATCTACCTCTGGATTCAGCATAAAGGACTCCATGATGTACTACATCAACTATTTTGGGATATACAGTTTAAATATAAACTCTGGGACTGGAGGGCTGGAAGACCAACTTGGATTCATTTCTAATGGTGATATAGACTACGATGCACATTCAAATTCCATAATCTGGTGTACCGACTCAATAGTTGCAGCAAGCAATTTAGAAACAGGACAACGGACAGAACTGCTCCGGAACGGAGATGTTCACAGATTGAATAAGGAAATAGCTGTTTCGTCTAACGGAATCATTGCTTACTCATCAGAAGTTCTTTCATTGAGCCTGAGTACTTCAGCAGTTTGGAAGTACAGAACAGAACTCCGTTTCATAAACGCAGATGGCACTAACGAACGGAGGTTGGTGCTTGATTTTCAATGAGAAGCCCCCTAAATCCCCCAAAAGGGGACTGGGCTTCGTGGATTCTTCGGGGTTCTTAATGTTGAATTTTGACCGTTACAAGTCTTCGTGAGACGCTTCCCCGTTGCATAGTGTTTCTGATATGACAACCGTGGAGTATCAATTGAATCCTTCATCGGTTTTTCCAAGCCTCATCCTCCTCTGCGCTGATCCAATCTTTTGCAAGGGATTTTTCGCTCGCGAATTGCAACGCCTGTTTTTCAACAATCAACTCTTTCAATATCATTTTTCGTTCTTGAGCTGTGCATTGCTTTACCCAACTCAGAATCTGATTGATGGTGACAGGAAGATTATGTTCTGCTGGTCTCATCGCTGCTAAGATACCGAAAATGACGTTCTTCGTAGCTAAATCCTTGCTCATGAAACTCACTTCGGGTAAAGTCCTCGCCACCATGCTAGATGA
The DNA here is from genome assembly GCA_041687875.1 of Flavobacteriales bacterium. Classification (GTDB taxonomy): domain Bacteria; phylum Bacteroidota; class Bacteroidia; order UBA10329; family UBA10329; genus UBA10329. The sequence continues at coordinate 2,260 of JBDNJH010000063.1, forward strand.
ACAGCGCAATCTCACGCGCTTTTATCTGTCTAAATTAAAGGGCGAAGACATGTACCGTGAGTTTGAGGTAAACGGTTACACAACCAACAGTCCGTATTGGATTCTGGCGCATTTGTGTTGGGCAGAAAACATGCTTGCCATTCAATGTATGGGAGCAAAAGGCGTTGATATTCCATGGCTAAATGACTTCAAAATTCATTCGCCTAAAGGAGAAAAGCCAGCTAATCAGCCTTCTTTGGAAGAAGTTTTGGAGGCTTTCAAGCAAATTCATGCTGTGTCATTAGAAACCATTTCCAGTCTTACCGATAAAGAATTGGACCAAGAAAATCCACTTGGATTAGCCTTTGGCGAGAACAAAAGCAAACGATTTATGGCCATGCATGCAGTAAGGCATGAAGGAACACATTGCGGTCAGCTTTCACTTATTGCTAGGATGTACGGAAAGAAAACGGTCTAATTTCATCAGAAATACAGCGGCTTCTCGTGCTTATTTGAACAGCAAATTCTGAACACTTCATTCGGCAATTTTACTATTGATGTTCAATCGGAAGAACCGTATATTCGCAGCCCTAAATTTTAATGGTAATTACAGATGGTAATTGGTAAAATTCGTGAGCAGTCAACGTTACTGATGATTCTAATCGGTGGAGCGATGCTAGCTTTCATTCTTGGTGACCTCCTAAATTCAGGTGGTTTTCTTCTTAATGGTTCTCCAACTGAAGTAGGAGAAATTGCAGGAAATACGGTTGATGGACGAGCTTTTGAAGCCAGAGTTCAGGAGGCGATAGACAACTACAAAGCTCAGTCAGGTCAATCAACTGTTGACAATGCAACAACAGACCAATTGCGTGAGCAAACTTGGCAGCAAATGGTGCGAGAGTTCGTTCTTGGCCAAGAGTTGGATGAAGCTGGTGTTCGTGTAAGTGCAGAAGAACTTTATGACCTCGTGCAAGGAAACAATCCGCATCCACAAGTTGTGCAGGCATTCACAAATCCAGAAACTGGTCAATTCGACCAAGCTCAGGTTATCTCATTCTTAAAAAGAATGGAAACAGATGAAGACTTGAAGAAACGATGGCTTGCGTTTGAAAAAGACATTTCAAAACTGCGCAGAAACGAGAAATACAACAACCTTATTAAGAAGGGATTGTACGTGACCAAAGCAGAGTCTGAAAGTGATTTCTTGGCAAAAAATCAAAGTTCTACGATTCGATTTGCACTTAAACGCTACGCAAGTGTTGCCGATTCTACAGTTCAAGTTTCTGATACTGACATCAAGAAATATTACAACGACAACAAATCGAAATATGAGCAAGAAGCTTCAAGAGATGTTGAATTTGTTGCGTTTAAAGTTGACCCTTCAAATGAGGATTTTGAAAAGGTAAAAAATTGGGCGGAACGAACGAAATCAGAATTTGAAACCGCTGAAAACGATACGCTTCTTGTAAACAGAGAATCTGATGTGCGTTTCAACGCAAGATGGTTGGCCAAAGGTGAGTTGGGTGGAAACACCGATTCGTTGATGTTTGCAGCTACTAAAGGATATGTTGAAGGTCCTTATTTAGAAGGCCAGACTTTCAGAATGGCAAAATTAATTGGTATTAAAATGTCTCCCGATTCGGTAACTGCACGCCACATCCTTATTAAGCCAGAAACCTATGGAAGTGTTGAAAAAGCTAAGACAACCGCTGACAGCCTGAAAGAAGTAATTGCAAACGGAGGCGATTTTGCAGCACTCGCGCAACAAGTTTCTGAAGATCCGGGTTCGGGCGCAAAAGGTGGCGACCTTGGTTGGTTTAAAGAAGGACAAATGGTTCCTAGCTTCAACGATGCTTGTTTTGATGGCAAAAAAGGTGATTTGGTTGTAGTTGAATCTCAGTTCGGTTATCACATCATTGAGGTTGTTGATCAAAAAGGAAACACAGAGAAACGTGCGGTTGCTTTCATTGATCGTGCAGTTGAACCAAGCACAAAAACATTCCAAGCCGTTTATGGTGCAGCAGATGAATTTGCAAGAACTACAACATCTATAGCGTCATTCGATCAGGAGATTGCTAGCCGTGGGCTGAACAAGAGGATTGCAAGTAGCTTAAAGGAAAACGACAAGACCATAGCTGGATTGGAAAACCCACGCGAATTGATTCGATGGGCTTACAAGTCTGAAAAAGGAAACATCAGCGATGTATTTGAATTGGGAAATACGTTCGTAGTAGCGGCTCTTACAGCTGTTAGAGAAGAAGGATTTACCGCTATCGAAGACATTAAAGATGAATTGGAGGCTGGTGCCATCAAAGAGAAAAAGGCGGCAACATTCATTAAAGAATTTGATGCAGCCCGAGCTGGTAATATTCAAACAATTGCAGACAAGATGAATCTTCCTGTTGAAGTGAAGGAGAATATCCTGTTCTCTGCAAATGCGATTACAGGTCTTGGTCGTGAACCAGCCCTTTTGGGAACGGTTAGCGGCATGGAAACAGGCGATATCTCTAAAGCAATCAAAGGTGATCAAGGTGTTTATGTTGTGTATTTGGAAAGCCGTTCTGAAGTACCTGCACAGCCAAATTACGCAAGCAATGCATCCATACTCAATAGTTCTCTTTCATCAAGAGTTGATTATGAAGTGTTTGAAGCTCTGAAGGAGAAAGCGGAGATTGTAGATAACCGCGCAAAGTTCTTTTAAAGAGAAAACATAAGATTCTCGAAAGCCCTGCTAAGAAATTAGTGGGGCTTTTTGTTTACCGTAACTGCTGTAATCTGTAGCCATCCAGCTTCACGAAGATGAAGAGCAGAATGGTGAACCCAAGCAACGATGAGCCGCCATAGCTAAAGAATGGCAGCGGAATTCCAATAACAGGCATAAGACCAATTGTCATCCCAACATTGATGATGAAATGGAACAGCAGAATGCTGGCCACACAATAGCCATAAATACGCGCAAAGGATGATTTTTGCCGCTCAGAAACAAAGACAACACGAAGGATTAAGGCGGAGAAAAGCGCTATTACGAGAAACGCCCCAAGAAAGCCCCACTCTTCGCCAACGGTGCAGAAAATAAAGTCGGTAGTCTGCTCTGGCACAAAGTCGTATTTGGTCTGCGTACCCTTTAAAAATCCTTTACCAGCAAATCCGCCAGATCCGATGGCAATCTTGCTTTGGTTGACATTGTATCCAGCTCCTTTCAGGTCATCTTTCCTTCCGAGAAGCACGTCTATTCTGACCTGCTGATGCGGCTCCAAAACTTCGTTAAACAGATAATCTACACTGTAAACAAACCCCATGAGCACAATCAAACCCGCTCCTATCGTGAAGACAAGCTTCAAGGTTTTTTTTCGTTGGAAAAGGAAGACGAGAATACCAACACTGCCTAGAATATAGAGCATAATTAAAGGGGTAAACAGCAGGGAAAATATGAAGAGAACCACCATTGCCAGACCAAAGAGCAGGAAGTTTCCAGACAATCCTTCACGATACAGTACTAATGCAAATGACCCAAAGACTAGGGCAGAACCCGTGTCATTTTGAAGCAAAATCAATGCAGCTGGAATGATAAGAATACCTGCGGCAATCAGTTTCGTTGATAGGTCTTCCATCCGAATATTGAGCGTACTGAGATAATAGGACAAAGCAAGCGCAGTGGTGCTTTTCGCAAATTCTGAAGGTTGCAATTTGAATGAGCCGATGTCAATCCAAGAGCGTGCTCCAGACACATCTCTTGCTGTAACCAAAACAATCACGAGCAACAAAATCAACATGACATAAATCGGTATAGCAAAGGTTGAATAGAACTTGCCATCAATAATCATGATGATGAACGCTACGAAGAGAGAAAGGCTGATCCAGATTAGCTGTTTGCCATAACGCTGAGTGGTGTCGAGAATGCTCTGGTGCTCTTCGTTATACACAGCTGCATAAATATTGACCCAACCAATCAGAACCAAAACCAGATACAAAATGACTGTTATCCAGTCAATTCCCGCAAATATGCTTTCCTGCCTCCTCATTTCTTAGGCTTCTTCTTGGGAGGGTTGGTAATAAGATCGGCATCAAGAATTACTTTCTCAAACTCCGTCCTTGTAATTGTATCACGCAAGTACTTCTCCACCATTAAACTGGCAATGGGCGCACCGTATTTACTTCCTCCTCCTCCGTTCTCCACAAAAACGGCCAATGCAATTTTTGGATTATCCTTTGGGGCAAAACAGATAAAAATGGAGTGGTCTTCGCCATGCGGATTCTGGGCAGTCCCCGTTTTTCCGCACATTTCCAAACTATCCAATCGTGAACGATAACCCGTTCCTCCCTGCTGAAAAACCATGGCCATACCATCAACCACAGGGTCAAAGTATTCCCGGTTAATGGTTGTCATCTGCTTTTCCGTAAACCGATTGGTAATAGGTTCGCCAGCTATTGCTTTAACCAAATGTGGCGGATAATAGTATCCACGATTGGCAATGGCTGCGGTCATATTTGCCAACTGTAATGGCGTTGTTCCCAGCTCACCCTGACCGATGGCCATGGAGATAATCGTAAGCGATTTCCAACGGTGCTCACCATAGTACTTATCGTAGAATTTTGTGCTTGGAACGCTGCCTGCATACTCCACAGGTAAATCTGTATTAAACTTGATTCCGAGGCCAAAACTCATTACATGATTACGCCAAATATCGTAGCCTTCCCATGGTTTACCTGTATGATCGATAATATTTCGGAACACGTTTCCGTAGTATGCGTTGCACGAATGTTGAATAGATTCGCGCAAGTTCAAAGGCGAACGGTGATCGTGACAACCCATCCTAAATTTTCCTGAAACATATCCTCTGGGACAACGATACATTGTGTTCACATTCAGCACACCGACCTGTTGACCAATCAGTGCATTTATCACTTTAAAGGTTGAGCCAGGCGGATTTTGCTCGCTCATCAATGCACGATTAAATAACGGCTTCAGCGTGTCTTTTAGCAGAATGCTGTAATTCTCAGAACGAACACGGCCAACCAAGAGATTTGGGTCGAAGGTTGGCCCGCTTATCAGTGCCAAAATCTCACCAGTAGAAGGTTCAATAGCCACAATTGCGCCCGTTTTGTTTTTCATCAAACGCTCGCCATACGCCTGCAATTCTGCATCAATACTGGATGTGATGGTTTTTCCTGCAATGGCAACGGTGTCATATTTCCCTTCCTTGTAACTCCCCTTTTCTCTATTGAAAACATCCACCATTATCACTCTCACCCCCTTTTTGCCGCGCAATTCATTTTCATACGATTTTTCCAATCCGCTAATCCCCACATAATCCCCTTTCTTGTAATAAGGATTCTGTTCGAGTACGGTTTGATTTGCCTCGCCCACGTAACCAAGCAAATGGGCTGCAATCGGTTTTGGATATTTTCTTAGTGTTCGTTTTTGAACGAAAAACCCACTCATCCGATAAAGTTTCTCCTGCAAATTAGCGTATGTAACACCTGAAATCTGTTTCTGAAAAACGGTTGGTTTGCGCGAAGAATAAGCTCTTGCCTCATCTAATTTATTGATGAATGTTTCGCGACTCATTCCGAGAATCAGACACATTTCCGCAGTATCAATGTTGACGGCCTGACCAGGTGTGACCATCAAATCGTATGCAGCTTCATTAAAAACGAGCAATTCGCCATTTCGATCATAAACTAATCCACGGGCAGGAAATTCGACTTGATAGCGCAACACATTATTCTCTGCCGAAAGACGATACGATTCGTCTATAACCTGAATATAAAAGAGCCTCCCAAGGAACATGACTGCAACAAGGATTACGATTCCCATCATCACATACATACGTTCGGTATGTTTGACTTGATAGGCCATTATCTACGCTTGTTACTTACGAAAAGGAATTCTGCTAGAAAGATTAAGAAAAGCGTCAGAACTGAACTCAAAATTACTTTCAACAGCGTGTGAAAGAAATCAACGAAGCGAAATATTTCTAGATAAAAAAGTGCCGAATGATGGAGTACAACAATAAGGACAGCATAGGGAATAAACCATGCAAATCCGAAGGCTTTTAAATGTGGAAGTGCCGTTGACTCATACCCTTCGCGCGGTGCTTGTGCCTTCAGATAAAGTGGTCGGTAAAAGGCGATAAGTGTGGTTGCAGCAGCATGAATTCCACCTGTATTGGAAAAAATATCAATGACCCAACCAAGCACAAATCCGATGAAAAGTAATGGGATTCTTCCCATAGAAATGGGCAAAATAAGAATGAGATATATGTATGGGAATGGATTGAGAAAGCCACCCAAATTCAAATTATTGAAAATGAGAACCTGAAACAGGCAGAGCAAAATAAATTGCCACGTGTATTTCAGAATGTCACTTGTCACTTTTTTCTGTTTGGCTTTCTAATTCAATTTGTTCCAACCGCATGAGGTTGTTTACTACATAGACCATGCTCACGGAGTTCATATCGGTCAAAAGTTTAACCTCAATGGAATAGAAATTATCTCCAGGTTTTATTTCAAAGGAACGAACGGTGCCAATGTTGATTCCGCTGGGAAACATGGCCGAAAACCCGGAAGTTCTTATCAGCATTCCTTCAGCCAATTGCACGTGGTTTGGTATGTCTTTCAATAGCGCCACGGTTGGGTCTCCACCTTCCCACACCAACGAACCGATGTATTCCGTATCAGCAACTTTAGAACTGATGCTAGAATTTTTGTGTAATACCGAGATAACAGTGGCAAAATTCTTTGATACATCTTTCACAATCCCAACAATTCCTTCTGAAGTAATAACAGCCATTTCGGGTTCTACGCCTTGCAAAATTCCCCTGTCGATGGTGAGGTAATTGCTTCTTCGGTCGGTGGTATTGTTGATGACCTTGGCAGGAACGTAGGTGTAGTGCTGACGGCTTATAGAGTCTGTAATACTGGTTAAACTGTTGGATGAAAAATATTTCGACTCATAAAGCATGGATCGTAAAGCAGCATTCTCTACTGCAAGTTGATTGTTGATTGTTTTTAACTTGAAGTATTCTTTTACTTCATTGTTGAGGTCGTACATGCGACCCACCAACTGGTTGCCAGAACTTAAGACGCTTGCGCGATGAAACGTGTTGTTATTTGCAATCAACGAAAAACATGCAATCTCAAGAAGAACGAAAACGAAGAACACATGATTCCTGTAAACAAAAAGCAGGATGTTCTTCATAATTCATCAGTCATTCCGACCAATTACCGCATAAGGAACGGGAATCGATCTATGTTTTTGAGTGCAATGCCAGTGCCACGAGCCACTGCTCTCAGTGGATCATCGGCAATGTGAACAGGAAGTTTTGTCTTCAAAGAAATCCGCTTATCCAAACCGCGAAGCATGGAACCTCCACCAGCCAAATAAAGACCCGTTCGGTAAATATCTGCAGAAAGCTCAGGTGGAGTCATCTCCAAGTTGTTGAGAATAGCCGTTTCGATCTTAGTGATTGATTTATCCAACGCATGCGCCACTTCTTGGTAGGAAACGGTAATCTCTTTCGGAATTCCCGTCATAAGGTCACGACCGTGAACAGCGTAATCTGGTGGCGGATTGTCTAATTCAGTCAGTGCTGATCCAACCTCAATCTTGATTCTTTCTGCAGAACGTTCTCCGATAAGAATGTTGTGTTGTCTGCGCATGTAATCTTCAATATCTGCTGTAAAATCATCTCCAGCAGTTCGGATTGACCGATCGCAAACGATACCGCCTAAGGCGATAACGGCAATCTCGCTTGTGCCACCACCAATGTCGATAATCATGTTTCCCATCGGCTCTTCCACATCAATTCCGATTCCGATAGCAGCGGCCATCGGTTCCTGAATCAATCTTACGTCCTTCGCGCCAGCGTGCTCAGCCGAGTCACGTACTGCGCGCTTTTCAACCTCAGTAATACCAGAAGGAATGCAGATTACCATCCTGATTTGAGGTGGTATGAAATACTTTCGTCCAGGGTTAATCATCTGAATAAACCCTTTGATCATCTGCTCCGCAGCCTCAAAATCGGCAATCACGCCATCCTTAAGCGGACGAATGGTCTCAATATTCTTGTGGGTTTTGCCGTGCATTTGCTGGGCTTTCTTCCCAATGGCAACGATTTTTCCCGTTTGAATGTCTCTGGCCACGATGGATGGCTCATCAACCACAACCTTATCGTTGTAAATAATCAGCGTGTTGGCCGTGCCCAGGTCAATTGCAATTTCTTGTCTGAAGTAGTCAAAAAGACCCATTTCGTGTTAGTGTTTAAAATGTCTTACGCCCGTTACCACCATTGCCATTCCGTTACTATTGCAGTAATCTACCGATTCTCCATCTTTAATGGATCCACCGGGTTGAATGACCACATCAACGCCTTCGTTGTGTGCAATTTCTACACAATCTGGGAAAGGAAAAAATGCATCCGATCCCATTACAGCTCCGTTGAGGTCGAAGTTAAAGGACTTTGCTTTGGTAATTGCAAATCTCAATGCATCAACTCTCGATGTCATTCCACAGCCACTTGCTAGTAATTGCTTATTCTTCGCAAGAACGATAGTATTTGACTTTGTATGCTTCACCAATTTGTTAGCAAATACTAAATCTTCAAATTCTGTATCAGTTGGTTTTCGATGGGTAACAAACTCCATACCTGAAGCAGCTTGCGTGCTCAAATCCTTATCCTGCTCCAACACACCGTTTAGTAATGAACGGAACTGACGTTCTGGAAATTCGCATGGTTTCTGAATCAGAATAACTCGATTCTTTTTCTTTTTGAGAATTGCCAATGCATCCTTGCTGTAAGAAGGCGCAATAACAACCTCAAAGAAAAGTTCATTCATTACGGTTGCGGTTTCCTCATCTACCCTCACATTGGTGATTAGAATTCCACCAAAAGCTGAAACAGGGTCACCTGCCAAGGCAGCTTTCCAAGCATCAACCAATCTTGGTCGGCTTGCCAATCCGCAAGCATTATTGTGCTTTAGAATGGCAAAGGTTGTTTCGCTAAAATCAGCAATCAAGCTTACAGCTGCATCAATATCCAAGAGGTTGTTGTAGCTCAATTCCTTTCCATGAATCTGGTCGAAAAGCGCTGAAATGTCTCCATGGAAAAATCCTTGTTGATGCGGATTTTCGCCATAGCGCAACTCTTTTGTGCCGCTTACTTGATGCGCGAAGCCGTTTCCTGCGAAATAGCTGTGAATGGCAGTATCGTAGTGCGATGAAACGGCAAAAGCTGCGGTGGCGAATTGCTTGCGCTGCTCCAAAGTAGTTGTTGCGGCATCTTTGAGCAAAGCCGAAAGGGGTGCGTATTGATTCTTTGACGGAATGATAACCACATCTTTGAAATTCTTGGCCGCTGCACGAATCAATGAAATTCCACCGATGTCAATCTTCTCGATGATGTCTGCTTCTGAAGCTCCGCTCGCCACAGTATCTTCAAACGGATACAGGTCAACGATCACCAAATCAATCTCAGGGATTTCGTATTCCTCCAATTGCAACAAATCGCCTTTATCTTCTCTTCTGCCTAAAATTCCTCCAAACACTTTTGGATGAAGCGTTTTTACTCTGCCCCCCAAAATGGATGGATACGAAGTAAGTTCTTCTACTGGAAGAACAGCTGCGCCCAATTGCTCCAAATACGTTTGCGTGCCGCCTGTGGAATAAATATTCACACCATGCTCCACAAGTTGCTTCACAATCGGCTCCAAACCATCCTTGTGAAAAACAGAAATCAGCGCATTTTTTATCGTCTTGTTACCCACTCTTTTCAATTAGAAAATCAAACAAATACAAAATCTGGGAAACCATTTCCCGAAATGGGTCTCAACTCCAACAAAATCAAGGGTTTCGGTCGCTTTTTCCAAGCGGGTCAAAGGTAGACTTTTTTGCACAATTCAGTTACCTTTGGCGTATTGCTCAAAAGCATTTCCACCGAAGTTTTCAACACAGAATGATTCTTTTTTTCAAGCTATTTAACGAGAGCGTCAAAATGGCTTGGAATGCACTGGTGGCGAACAAACTGCGAACCATCCTTTCGCTGCTTGGGATTACCATCGGCATCATGGCCATCATCACGGTTTTCACCTTGGTTGATTCGATGGAAAAGAACATCAAAGACAACATTCAATCGCTTGGAGACAATACGGTTTACATTCAAAAATGGCCGTGGGATACGGGTGCCATGCAGGAATGGTGGAAGTTTTGGCAACGCCCGGAAGCAGACCTGAATGATTTCAAAGAAGTGCAGCGAAGAAGCAATGCGGCCGAAGCGGTTGTTTTTATGGCATCAAAAAGCAAAACGGTGAAATATGCTTCCAACTCTGCTGAGAACGTGAGCATTGTAGCCGTGACCCACGATTATGACCGCATCAAATCCTTCGATATTGTTTCGGGACGCTATTTCACAATGGCCGAATCGAATGTAGGGAAAAACGTCTGCATCATTGGAATGGCAGTTGCTCAAGGGCTTTTCGGAGAAGCCGACCCCGTTGGAAATTCGGTTCTTGTTTTCGGAAGAAAACTGGTGGTAATCGGGGTTTTTGGAGTTGAAGGGGAAAGCGTTTTCGGGAACTCCGTTGACAATCAAGTTCTGATGCCCATGAACTTTGCTAGGCAGGTGATGCGCATTGACCGCCAAGGTTCCAATCCGCTCATTATGGTCAAAGCAAAATCGGGAGTTGAAACAGCAGAACTGATGGATGAACTGCGCGGAATTATGCGCGGAATCAGACGATTGAAGCCGTTGGCGGATGATAATTTCGCTCTGAATGAGATTAGCTTGCTCTCAAAATCGCTCGAAAGTCTTTTTCAGATACTGAACATCGCTGGAACAATCATCGGTGGTTTTTCCATCCTTGTTGGTGGTTTCGGAATTGCCAATATCATGTTCGTTTCGGTGAAGGAGCGCACTCACCTCATCGGCATCGAAAAATCGCTTGGGGCAAAGAACTGGTTCATTATGATGGAGTTTTTGGCAGAAGCTGTTTTTCTGAGCCTGATGGGAGGAATTGCAGGGTTGATTATTGTCTATGGCCTCACTTTTCTGGCCTCAGCCGTGTTTGAAGTGAATATTTATCTCACCCTCTCCAACATTATGACGGGAATTGGAATTTCGGTGAGCATCGGACTAATTGCTGGAATCATTCCAGCGTATTTGGCTTCAAGGCTGAGTCCCGTTGAAGCCATCCGAAGCAAATGACCTTACATTTGGCTCTGAAATTATTTTGAATGGAAGCAACAGGCAAATTCTCGTGGAACCGACCAATTACATCTTACACCAAGTTCCATCAACTCTATAATCGGTTTATTACTCCATGGATTCTGAATAAGAAGTTCTTTGTTCCGAGCAAGTTAGTAGAGGGTAAAGAATATCTTCAGATTGGTTGTGGCTACAACATTTATCCTGAATTCATTAACACCGACATCGAATGGAAACCAGGGGTTATTCCTTGGGATGTTTCGGTAATCAAAAAGGATAATTATCCAATTGATAAAGAATCTATTCAGGGCATATATACAGAGCATTGTTTGGAACATATTCCGTTTCAGTCTACCAAGGATAATCTAGAAGAGTTTTACAGGATTTTAAAACCGGGAGGAACGGTAAGGATTGCAGTGCCAGATGGTGAGTTGTTTATTGACTTGTACTTGAAGGCGCGGAACAATGAACCGTACGTTATTCCACATGCAGCTGAGTTGGCGCAACCGACCCCAATGATGATACTAAATCGGGTTGCCCGTGGTTATGGGCATCTTTTTCTGTATGATTTTGAAACTTTCAAATACATGATGGAAGAAGTTGGATTTAAAGACATCAAAAAGGAGACGTTCCGAGTAGGCCGAAATCCAAAACTCCTAGTTGACAGCGAACTCCGTAGAGCCGAATCGCTTTATGTTGAGGCTACTAAATAAAACCTTGAGCTTCGAGATAATCGAATTCGCTCCTGTCAGAACAAGTTTATTCTGAACAGATTATCTTGGTGGCATGATTGAAATGCTGCGCACTCCCGATAGCCGATTTTACGGCCTGCCTGAATATCCGTTCAACCCACATTACGTGGAGATTAATGGCGGACGATTGCATTACGTGGATGAAGGAGCAGGCGAAGTAATTCTTTGCCTGCATGGAGAGCCGACTTGGAGTTATCTATACCGTAAAATGATTTTTCCGCTGAAGAAGAATTATCGGGTAATCGCACCCGATTTCTTCGGGTTTGGGCGTTCCGACAAGTTTACGCGTCAAAAAGATTACTCATTTAATATGCACTATCTGACGCTCACCAAATTCATTGAGAAGACCGAATTGAAAGATATTACGCTCGTAGTTCAAGATTGGGGAGGATTGATTGGGTTGAGCGTTCTTGGCAAGCATCCCGAACTTTTTAAGCGGGTTGTGATCATGAACACATCTCTGCCTATCGGCAATCAACCTATGCCTTTGGCCTTCAAAATATGGAAGACATTCTCTCGGTTCTGGCCCAAATTCCCTGTAGAAAAAGTGATGAACATGGGCTGTCACAAAGAGATAAAAAAAGATGTCCTTCACGGTTATCGTGCTCCATTTCCGTCAGAAAAATACTTGGCAGGAGCGCGGGCCTGGCCTCAACTGGTGCCAACTGGAACGAATGATCCAGGTGTAAAACAAATGACGCGCGCTCGGGACGTTCTTAAAAACTGGACAAAACCTGCATTGGTGATGTTTTCAGATAAAGACCCAATTACACGTGGTGCCGAAAAGTGGTTCCTGAATAACATCCCATCTATCGAACATGAACCTTTCATTGTGATTCATCGTGCTGGTCATTTCCTTCAGGAGGATAAGGGCAAGTTGATTGCCGAGCACATTCATGAGTTCATTCTCCGTTCGAATGCTCGGGAACTGCAATCTCCTGCTTAAGCGGAAGGATAGGACTCAGTTTCTGAATTGCACCGCTGATTGTTGCGGTATCCTCAAACGCAAGCGTCAGTTTATCGTTCTTCTGCCGCATCACACAAATTCTTGGATTGTTCTTAACGAACAGTAGAACCTGAGAGAATATGGGCCCTTGGAAATAATCGCTTTCGGGATCTGAAACGAAATAGCAGATCAGTTTCTGGTTCTTGAGAATGAGCTTTTCAAATCCGATGGAAGCGGCCAACCATCGCAATCTAATCGTATCCATCAATTGAATTCCCTGTTTCGGGATGGGGCCGAAACGATCAATCACACGTTTTTCAAACTCGCGCAGTTTCGCTTCATCCGTTATATCATCCAGCTCACGGTAAAGTCCCAACCGCTCCGCAATGCTGTTCACATACTGATCGGGCAGGAGAATTTCCAGATCCGTATCGATCTGACAATCCCGTACAAATGGCTTTTTCGGTTCATCCTTGAACAGTTCTTTGAACTCAGTATCCTTTAATTCCTGAACTGCTTCATCCAATATCTTATGATACATCTCAATACCAATATCACTGATGAATCCACTTTGCTCGGCACCAAGCAGGTCTCCCGCTCCGCGGATATCCAAATCACGCATAGCAATGTTGAATCCGCTGCCGAGATCAGAAAACTCCTCAATGGCCTTCAACCGTTTCTTGGCATCTGCCGAAAGCATAGTGACGGGTGGTGCCAGCAAATAGCAGAACGCCTTTTTATTGGAACGCCCCACCCGACCACGCATTTGATGTAGGTCACTCAGTCCAAAATGATTCGCATTATTGATGATGATGGTGTTGGCATTGGAAATATCAAGGCCACTTTCGATGATGGTTGTGGCAACCAGCACGTCATATTCGCCCTCGATGAAACGCATCATTGTGTCCTCCAACTTGGTTGGTTCCATTTGGCCGTGACCAACGCAAACGTGCACATCCGGGCAAAGCCGCCCAATCATTCCGGCCACTTCCTTGATATTCTCCACCCGATTGTTGACGAAGAAAACCTGTCCACCACGCCCAACTTCATACATGATGGCGTTGCGAATCAATTCCTCGTTGAACGTATGCAGTTCGGTAATTATCGGATGACGGTTGGGTGGCGGTGTATTGATAACGGAAAGGTCGCGGGCACCCATGAGCGAGAACTGAAGCGTGCGCGGAATAGGTGTTGCAGTGAGCGTGAGCGTATCCACATTCACCTTCATTTTCTTGAGCTTTTCCTTTACCGAAACCCCGAATTTCTGCTCCTCATCAATAATGAGCAGTCCGAGATCCTTGAAGTGAACGTCTTTGCCCACAATTCGATGTGTCCCAATCAGAATATCAACCTTACCATCGGCCAACCTTTTGAGCGTATCGTTCTGTTGTTTTTTGGTCTTAAACCGATTGATGTAATCCACAGTGCATGGAAATTCCTTCAAACGTTCGCGAAAGGTGCGTGCGTGTTGAAGTGCCAAAATGGTCGTAGGAACGAGAATGGCCACCTGTTTTCCATCACAAACCGCTTTGAAAGCAGCGCGGATGGCGATTTCGGTTTTTCCGAATCCGACATCTCCACAAATGAGTCTATCCATCGGATATTCCTTCTCCATATCAGCCTTAAAAGCCTCAGTGGCCTTCTCCTGATCGGGAGTATCCTCATAAATGAAGGATGCCTCCAATTCTGTTTGAAGATACGTGTCTGGTGTAAATGCAAAACCTTTTTGCGCTCTTCGCTGGGCGTAGAGTTTTATCAGATCCTTCGCAATATCCTTTACCTGCTTCTTGGTCTTCGCTTTCAGGGCTTTCCAAACAGGGGAGCCAAGTTTGTTGATCTTGGGTTCAGCGCCATCCTTACTGGAATATTTGCTGATGCGATGCAGCGAATGGATACTGACGTAGAGAATGTCGTTGTCGCGATAGACCAAGCGGATGGTCTCCTGCATTTTACCGTTCACATCAATCTTTTCCAATCCGGCAAACTTCCCAACTCCGTGGTCGATGTGCGTCACAAAATCGCCCGGATTGAGCCCGGCAATTTCCTTCAGCGTGAGTGCTTCTTTTCCACGCTTGTAGCCTTGGCGCATACGGAAACGGTGGTAACGCTCAAAGATCTGATGGTCGGTAAAACACGCCAGTTTGAGGTCATGGTCCACAAATCCTTCGTGGATGGAGAGCAGCAAAGGCGTAAAAAACGGCTTCTCAATTCGTGTTCCACTTGGCAATGGCAGGTCGTCAAAAATGGCCTCCAACCTGTTCGCCTGACCCGGATTGTCAACCAGCATCACGTTCGTATAGCCTTGCTTTTTGTTCTCAATGAGAATTTGTTGCAGCAAATGAAAATCCTTGTTCACAGCTGGTTGCGGCCCCATATCGAACCGAAATTCTGTTGAATCCTTAAAATAGGTTCGTTGTCCGAATTCAATCACTCGCCTTTGTTCAATCGAATCAATTACTTCTCTGGAAGAAGTGTATTTATCCTCCGGTTTTGACCTATTGATAACCGATTGAAGTTCGGAAAAAGCGGTTTTCGCATCCTGAAGTTCCTTATCAACTTGCAGTTTGATGTCCTCTACATCCTTGGCCCAGATTACCGTTTTTGATGAAAGGAATTCGAAGAAATTGACCTTATCAGCAAGCAAAACTTCATCCTGAACATTAGGAACGATGGTTGCTTTTCGCAATGATTTCACCGACAATTGTTCGGCTGGATCAAAGGCTCGGATGCTATCCACCTCGTCACCAAAAAGCTCAATTCTGTACGGCAGTTCCTGCGCAAATGAGAACACATCCACTATTCCACCCCGAATGGCAAACTGACCCGGTTCATAGACCTGATCTACCCGCTCAAAGTGATATTCGTGCAGCATTTCATTGATGAAATCGAGGTCGAGTTCTTCTCCAACGCTGATATTGAACGTGCTTTTTTTGAGGGTTTTCTTGGAAATGACCTTCTCGGCCAACGCTTGTCCGTAGGTGACGATGATCTGTTGTGATGAGCCAGATTGAAGCGCGTTAAGCACTTCGCCCCGCTGAATGACATTACTGTTATCTGTTTCCTCAAGTTCGTACGCCCTTCGGTAAGACATGGGGTAGAAAAGAACCTTCTTCTTCCCTGTAAGGAGTTCGAGATCGCTCAGAAAATAGGCAGCTTCCTCTTTATCGGAAAGCACAATTAAATGATCCTGATCGGTATCCTTAACAACTTTGGAAACCAGGAAAGCGTAGGCAGAGCCCGCCACTCCGCGCATTCTTATTTTGGCAACATCAGTCTTGAGTTCAAGGCTAATATCCGCCAGTGTCTTTGATTGCTCAAAGAGCCCGATAAGATCTTCTTTTGTCATAATAAGCGCCTCGTTTTTCTATCCGACTGCGGCATTTTCCTTCATCATTTCCATCGATGTTTTCACCATATTCTCAGACCCCATGAAAAGCGGTGTGCGCTGATGCAAGGAAGTTGGTTGAATATCTAAGATGCGATTGAAACCATCCGTTGCCAGTCCGCCAGCCTGTTCCATCAGAAAAGCGAATGGATTTGCTTCATATAGCAACCTCAATTTTCCGTTTGGGGATGATGTGGTAGTCGGGTAGATGTAAATTCCGCCCTTAATCAAATTACGATGAAAATCGGCAACTGCCGAACCAATGTAGCGCGATGAATAAGGTCTGTCTGTGGCCGCATCCTCCACTTGACAGTATTTGATATACTGCTTAACCCCTTCCGGAAAGCGTGCATAATTTCCTTCATTGATGCTATAAATCTTACCATCCTTGGGAATTTTCATATCTGGATGAGAAAGGAAAAATGCACCAATGGATGGGTCAAGGGTAAAGCCGTTCACACCATTTCCGGTAGTGTAAACGAGCATGGTACTCGAACCATATATGATATAACCTGCGGCCACTTGTTCCGTTCCTTTTTGCATGAAATCTTCAAACGTGGCCGGACCAAATTTTGAGGTTCTTCTGTAGATGGAAAAAATTGTTCCGATGGAAACATTCACATCAATGTTTGAAGAACCATCAAGCGGATCAATGGCAACCACGTACTGCCCACCAACAGCATAGCCCGAATTGAACTCAATCACACCTTCCTTCTCTTCCGAAGCTATGCCACAAACCTCACCACGGTCCTTCAAGGCGCGGATGAATTCCTCATCAGCATACACGTCTAGCTTTTTTTGCTGTTCGCCCTGTACGTTGGTTCCTCCCACGTCTCCAAGGATATCTTCCATCAAACCTGCCTTGTTCACCTCGCGGTTTACCACTCTGGCCGCAAGTCCAATCGCGCTCAAAAGCCGCGAAAGCTCGCCTTTGGCGTATTTAAAATCGTCCTGTCTCTCTACAATGAATTCACCCAATGAGGTTACGCTTCCCATTTTTTCTGCTATTACTTTGTTCTATTTTTTGGAAACTGAAAGACCTGCTGTTCGGCAGGTCTTCAACTACTTTTTATTTCAATCCAATTAGAGCTTCATAATGTAAGCCAATTTGAAAAATCGTCTATCTGGACTTACTACCGCTCCTGGCTCAACATCTACGAAAAATCCCGGTACAGGTGCTGTCCCGGGGTTCTCAGCCGAGCTGCCAACCGATAAAATGAATTTGTCTGTAAGATCTGGTGTGGCATTTGAACCATCGCAGAGCGACCATCCCGCAGGAATGGAGGCAATTGTTCCGGACCACATGATGATACCGCCTGTAGGAGTTCCAGCATTCGGGTTAACGGTTGATGTGGTAAGAGAATACCAGTCGCCATAAGGAGCCACACTCGGCACAGGGCTATCGTACTTGTAATACCAGAAATTACCATCTCCCGGATCGTAGGTAATAAGA
>JBDNJH010000064.1:0-9796 GCA_041687875.1 Flavobacteriales bacterium
ATGAAGCAAGCGGAGACCTGGTATAGAAAGACCCTGAAACTCAAGTATCCTGACAATAAGGTACAGTTGCATTATGCCGATGCCCTAAAGGCCAACGGAAAGTTTGAAGAGGCAATTCCTGAATATGAGAAATATGCTGAATTGGTTCCTGATGATCCGAGAGGAAAAAATGGTGCTGAGGCATGTGCCCTAGCACAAAAGTGGGTGGATAATCCTTCTCGCTATGTAGTTGAGAATGAGGTTCAGTTGAATGGAAAGCAAATGGATTTTTCTCCATCTTATGGGTCCGCTAATCACAAGGAAATTTATTTTACTTCTTCAAGAGATAATGCCTCAGGAAATGAAGTAGATGGATGGACCGGTCAAGGATTTACTGATATTTTCTCCGCTACTATTGATAATAAAGGAAAATGGAGCAAGCCAAAACCGCTTCCTGCGACCATCAATAGTGTCTTCAACGAAGGTGCTGCAGTGATGAATGCCGATTTCACTCAGATGATTTTCACACGTTGTGGCGTTAAGAAGAAGGTTAAGATGGGATGCGAATTGTATCATTCCAAAAAATCCGGTGATAGCTGGTCGGAAGCAGAACTTATACCGTTCTTCTTGGATTCTACTATGAGCGATTCGGTTTCGGTCACCATTGGACACCCTGCTCTTTCCGCTGATGGAAAAAAATTGGTGTTTGCATCTGATGTCGAAAAAGGAAAAGGAGGAAGAGACCTTTGGGTCTCCAAATACGATGATGTTAAGAAGCGATGGTCTAAACCAACCAATGTTGATGGTGTGAACACACCTGGCAACGAAATGTACCCATTCATACACAATGATGGAACCTTATACTTTGGTTCAGATGGTCACATCGGAATGGGTGGATTGGATATCTTCATGGCCGAAGCTCAAGGAGATTCTTGGGGCAATGTGACGAACATGCGCTCTCCTATTAACTCTTCAGGAGATGATTTCGCGATTATTTTTGAAAAAGAACAAGAAAGAGGATATTTCACTTCTAACCGTGAAGACGGAAAAGGAAGTGATGATCTTTATTCTTTTTTACTTCCTGCTCTTAAATTCACCCTTGGAGGAACTGTTATCGACTTCAAAACAAGAAAACCAGTTGCAAGTGCTACTGTGTCAATTGTTGGAACAGACGGATCTTCGCTTGAAACGACATCAGACGCAAGCGGTAAGTATTCATTCGACCTTGCACCAGCTACGTCATACGTAATCACTGCGGGAAAGAAAGATTTTTACTTGAATAAGACTGGTAAGACAACTACTGTTGGTTTTGAAGAAGACAAAGATCTAGTACATGATTTTGAGTTGGATCCGATTAACCGTGCTATCGATCTTCCAAACATTTTCTATGATCTTGGAAAATGGGATCTTCGTCCAGAGTCTAAAATTGCGTTGGATGGTCTGATTGAAACATTGAACGACAACCCAACTGTTATCATAGAGCTTGGATCTCATACGGATACGAGAGGTAGTGATGAAGCCAACTTGGCGCTTTCTCAAAAACGTGCTCAGTCGGTTGTTGATTATCTGATTGAAAACGATATTGAATCAGGAAGATTGGTAGCAAAAGGATACGGTGAAACAACTCCGAAGGTGTTGGACAATCAAGTTGGAGATTTCGCTAAGGGAAGCGTAATTAACGATGCGTTCATTGGCAAACTAGCCACAGAGCAAACCAAAGAGGATGCTCACCAGTTGAATCGTAGAACAGAATTTAAAGTATTGAGAAACGACTTCGTTCCTAAAGCGAACTAGTTACTCTTCATAGATATTTCAGAAAAGCATTCCGCAGAGCGGGATGCTTTTTTGTTAAAAACAATTGATGAGCGCAGGAGAAAGATACAAGCAACGGGGCGTTTCTGCCGATAAGGAAGACGTTCATAAGGCAATAAAGAATGTCGATAAGGGATTGTTCCCGAAGGCGTTCTGCAAGATTGTTCCCGATACGCTTTCCAATTCTGATGAGCATTGCGTGATAATGCATGCTGATGGTGCTGGAACGAAAAGTTCCTTGGCTTACATGTACTGGAAGGAGACCGGTGATTTATCTGTCTGGAAAGGAATTGCGCAGGACGCCATCATCATGAACACGGATGATCTGCTTTGCGTTGGAGCGATAGATAATATCATTCTTTCCTCAACTATTGGAAGAAACAAGTTTCTGATTCCGAGCGAGGTGCTTTCAGCGCTTATTTCCGGCACAGAGGAAGTTCTTCAGATGCTTCGCGACAATGGAATGGACATTCATTCCACTGGAGGTGAAACAGCAGATGTTGGTGACTTGGTGCGGACACTAATCGTGGACTCAACTGTTACATGTAGGATGAAGCGTTCCGATGTGGTTGATAATGGGAACATTCGACCTGGGGATGTTATAGTTGGGTTGGCTTCATACGGACAAGCTACCTATGAAACTGAGTACAACGGAGGAATGGGTAGCAATGGCTTGACTGCCGCTCGTCATGATGTGTTCAATAATACGTTGAAATCCAAGTATCCTGAGAGTTTTGATGGATCGATGGATGAGAGTTTGGTCTATTCCGGGAAATACAACCTGACTGATAAGCTTGATGGCGTTCCGTTGGATATGGGTAAACTCGTATTGTCACCAACGAGAACGTATGCCCCGATTATAAAGAGGATTTTGGATAAGTATCGGTCGCAAGTTCACGGTATGGTTCATTGTTCTGGTGGAGCGCAAACCAAAGTGCTTCATTTTATCAATTCAGGGCATGTGATCAAGGACAATTTCCTTCCCATCCCACCTCTGTTCAGGATTATTCAAGAGGAGTCTAAAACTCCTTGGGATGAAATGTATAAGGTGTTTAATATGGGACATCGTATGGAGCTTTACGTTCCTCAGGAAATTGCGGATGAAATCATTGCTATTTCCAAAAGCTTCAATGTGGATGCGCAAGTAGTTGGCAGGGTTGAGGCTGGTGACAAGAAACTCACGATTCGTTCCGAATTCGGAGAGTTCGTTTACAATTAACACATGGATCTTTTAGATAAACTTCGCGATATACAGAGGCGGTTTACCGACCTCGAAGGACAGTTGGGCGACCCGTTGGTGGTTGCTGATATGAAGCGATTCGTGAAAATTAACCGTGATTATCGTGGTCTTGAACCTGTTGTAAAAGCAGCAAGGGAATACGAAAATGTGGTCGCAAATATCAGTAGCAGCAAGGAATTGCTTGACACAGAGAAAGACCCCGATTTCATTCAGATGGCTAAAATGGAGTTGGATGAGCTCGATACTCGCAAGACCGAGTTGGAAGAGGAATTGCGCGTGCTTATGTTACCAGCAGATCCTGAAGATGAGAAAAATGTTGTGCTGGAGATCCGTGCGGGAACTGGTGGAGACGAGGCGAGCATTTTTGCAGGCGACCTGTATCGTATGTACATGAAATACATCGAAGGTCGCGGTTGGAAAACTTCACTTTTGGTAGACAATCAAGGAACTGCTGGCGGTTATAAGGAAGTGAATGTAAAGGTTGAGGGAGAAGGCGTTTATGGAATTATGAAATATGAATCGGGAGTGCATCGCGTGCAGCGCGTACCACAAACCGAATCTCAAGGACGCGTTCATACATCAGCAGCAACGGTTGCAGTAATGCCCGAGGCAGAGGAAGTGGATGTGGTTCTTAATCCTGCTGATATCGATTTCCACACGTCTCGATCAGGAGGAGCAGGTGGCCAAAATGTGAACAAGGTTGAAACCAAGGTTCAATTGACGCACAAACCGTCAGGCATTGTGGTGGTTTGTCAAGTAGAGCGTTCACAGTTAAAGAACCGCGAGTTGGCTATGCAAATGCTCCGAACCAGACTTTATGAGGTTGAATTGAATAAGCATTTGGATGAGATTTCGAGCCGAAGAAAGACCATGGTTTCATCTGGAGACCGCTCAGCTAAAATCAGGACGTACAACTATCCGCAGGGACGAATTACCGATCATCGTATTGGCCTCACGCTTTATTCGCTTACCAATTTTATGAACGGAGATATTCAAGAAATGCTGGATGCACTTCAGATGGCAGAGAATGCTGAGAAGATGCGCGTGGGAGAAACAATCTAACGCCATATTGAAGGCAAAGCCTTAATTTTATAGTATGAACTGGCAGGAACACATCATTTCAGATCGAGAGGTCCTTTTGGGAAAGCCAACCATTAAGGAAACTAGATTAGCCGTAGAACACATCATATCCTTGTTGGCTCAAGGTTGGAGCGAGCAGGAAATTCTGGATAATCACCCACAATTGACTAAGACTTCGTTGCAAGCGGTTTTCGCCTACATTCAAGATTGTATGCATGACGGATTGTTGTTTGGGCCGTCTCGAAAAAGTGCCTAGTTCAGCATGAAGTTGCTTGCCAACGAGAACTTTCCTCTGCGAAGTGTTCAATATCTCAAAGAAACAGGTTTCGACATTATCGGAGTTGGAATAGAGTTTCGAGGTGTTTCCGATGAAGAAATGATGGAATTAGCCATTTCTCAGGAACAAACCATTCTAACTTTCGATTCGGATTATGGAGAATTAATCTTTAAGTACGGCTATCGGCCAAAGGCTGGAGTCATCTACCTTCGGATGGCCACATATTCACCTGTCGAGCTAGGGAAATGGATTGAAGAAATCATTAATCCGCAGCAATTTGAATTCGAGAATGCGCTGACAGTAATTGATTCAAGTGGTGTTCGTCAGCCTAAATATCAGCTACAATAAACTTACTCAGGAAAATGGAATTATCACCGAAAGGCAAAAAGTTCAGGAATAGGATAGATAACTGGTTTCTGTTCAATCTTTTTTTACTGATTAAACTACCCTTGGCTTGGCTTGCAGGATGCAGGGTCAAGCGAATTGACACGGAAGGATGTCAAATTTCCATGCCGTATGGTTGGAGGAATCAGAATCCATTTCAGTCGATTTATTTCGCAGCTCAAAGCATGTCGGCCGAAATGAGTACTGGAATGTTGTGCCTTTTGGCGATTGAACATTCGGGCGAAAGTGTGGCTATGCTTGTTTCTGACAATAAAGCTCAATTCACCAAAAAGGCAAATGCGAACGTGACCTTTACCTGCAACGATGGTCAAAAGATGTTTGATGCTGTTGCTGAAACCTGCCGAACAGGCCAACCAGTGCTCGTTGAAATGAAAACTATTGGCGTAATGGACAACGGAGTGGAGGTTGCTAATTTCTCTTTCACTTGGACGGTGAAGAAGCGGTAGTTGAACAACGCTTTACACGTGCGTTAATTCCTATATTCGACCATGGCTACGAAAGTTAATAATTCGGAAGGTTGGTTGTACGACCCAATTCTGCCTGACCCTGAGACGTGGCCCATTGTTAAACTGACCCACGACCGGGAAGAGTTTCTAAAAGAGCTCGTTGAACTTTCCATTCAAAACATCAAGGAATCGCTTGGCAACAATCCTTCAAACCTGAAGGATGAACTGGCGCGAACGCTCTATACCGAGAAGATTAGGCTCAATCAAACTCCTTGGGAAGCCGACAGACCGGACGAAAAGGATTTCTGGTCTACGGTAAAAAAGGACATGGTGCGTATCAATTCAGGGCATGAGAATCCGCATGCTTTTGGACACGAAGATTTGGTTCAGCGCATTGTGAGACGTTATGCCGAGGAAATTGCTGGCGTCTTTGATGTGCAGGCATACGCCTTTGCCAAAGGCTTTACCACCTTCTTGTTTGCGAGATTGCTCAATGCATCACAGGGTAAAGGATTTTCCCGTTTCTGGGGAGGTCTACACAACCTACACGACAAGATCCATCTGGTAGGCGAGATTGATCACATCCGAGAATTGGCAAAGAAGGGAACCATCATTGTTGTTCCAACGCACTCCAGTAATCTTGACTCGATGCTCATCGGCTGGGCCATTCAGAGCATTGGTTTGCCGCCTGTGCTTTATGGTGCAGGATTGAACCTTTTCGGCATCAAGATTATGGCGTGGTTCATGAACCGATTGGGAGCTTACAAAGTCGACAGACGTAAGAAGAACCTACTTTATCTCGAAACGCTCAAAATGTATTCGGAGCTTTCGCTCAGAAAAGGTTGCAACGGATTGTTCTTTCCTGGTGGCACGCGGTCCAGAAGTGGAATGCTTGAAAAACGTGTGAAACTTGGTCTTCTAGGAACAGCTTTGCAGGCACAACGAATGAATTTTATTGATGATGGAGAAGAGGCGAAAAAGATCTTCGTTGTTCCCGTTACTATCAATTACAACTTCGTATTGGAAGCACAAAGCTTGATTGATCAGCATTTGAAAATCAGCGGACAGGAGCAGTATTATGTGGAGAACGATGATTTTTCTACTTCGAGTAAGATGCTGCGTTTCATCTACAAGTTCTTCACGGCTTCGTCTGAAATTGCTGTTCGATTTGGAACTCCAATGGATTTATTTGGCAATCGCGTAAATGAGCTAGGAGCTAGTTTTGATCCCCACGGAAACGAGGTAGATATTAAGAAGTATTTCTACTCAAACGGGGAGATTAGTAAGGATATCCAGCGCGATGCGGAATACACACGGATGCTCGGTGAATCCATCGTAAAAAGCTACCATCGCGAAGCGGTTATTTTCAGTAGTCAGATAGTTGCCTTTGCAGCATTCCGAATTTTTAAGAAGCGGTATAGCAAAATGGATCTTTACGGTCTGATGAGACTGCCATCTGAAGACCTTATCATCAAGCCAAAAAGGCTGATGGATAGTGTGGACAAGATTGTTGACCGCTTACGCGAAATGCATGCGAACGGAGAGGTTCAACTTGAGCAAGAAGTGATAGATGGAAGCTTGGCAACCATCGTCAAGAAGGGAATTGCCAATCTTGGAATTTATCACGCAAAGTTGCCATTGATGTATAACGATCAAGGCGATTTTGAATCTCAAGACATCACCATTTTATATTTCTACCACAACCGATTAGAAGGATATGAGCTCCACAAAGTCATCTGAATATAAAGCACCCGTTGGTGTGCTTGGCGGTGGCAGCTTTGGCTCGGCCATTGCAAACCTTTTGGCCGAAAATCAGCACGTTTACCTGCTTACGCGAATTCAGGAAGTGGCAGATTCCATCAATTCCACGCGTAATAACCGTGGACGGACGATGCACGAAAACATCACCGCTACCACAAACATCAGGCTTGTGGCAGAAAATTGCAGTCTCATTTATCCCATCATTCCTTCGGCTGGTTTTCGCGAGACAATCCAGTCGTTGGCACCCTATCTAACGCCAGAGCACATTCTCATCCACGGCACAAAAGGGGTGGATATTCAACTGCCCGAAGGTGTTACGCTCACTGCTGATTACAAGCTGAATCCAAAGAAAGTGAACACGATGACGGAGGTCATCCTTCAGGAAACGGTTGTGCGAAGAGTTGGCTGTCTGGCTGGGCCAAACTTGGCAAGTGAGATTTTGGATGGTCAGCCTGCTGCCACTGTTATTGCAAGCCATTTTGATGAGGTGATAAAATTGGGACAACGAACGCTGCGAACCCCACGGTTTCAGGTGTATAGCAGTAAAGATTTGACCGGAGTTGAAATTGCAGGGGTGCTTAAAAACGTGATTGCCATTGCTGCCGGAGCGCTCAATGGTTTGGGTTATGGAGAAAACGCAAAAGCACTGCTCATCAGTCGCGGATTGGTAGAAATGATCCATATCGGCAAACACTTGGGTGGCGATGTGGTGGCGTTTCTCGGTCTGGCCGGAATTGGCGATCTGATCGCCACATCGTCAAGTCCGCGAAGTAGGAACTACACCGTTGGTTATCGCTTGGCAAAGGGAGAAACGCTTGACGAAATTCTTGCCGATATGGAAGAAGTGGCTGAGGGAATCAACACACTCAAGATTTCTAAAGCAATGGCCAATTATTTGGGCTACCGCGCACCGTTAACTGAAACCATCTATGAAGTTCTTTTCGGAGGAAAGACGGTGGAAGAAGGCCTTGATTACCTCATGAAATTCCCGTTCTACATAGACATTGATCGGTCGATGTTCGGCTCGGATTAATTTCTCCCTTGCGTCTGTTTGCGAATTCCCCTTTCCTTAGGGAAGGGGTCAGGGTATGGGCTGTCAGGAGTTTGGCCGCCTCTTCACCTGCGTAGCACTTCCCTGAACGGAAGGAAGAATCAACATATCCGCAATATTCACGTGCTTTGGTCTGGTGGCGGCAAATACAATACAATCGGCAACGTCTTTAGCCGTGAGGGCTTCCATTCCGTCATAAACGGTGGACGCACGTTTTTCATCTCCATGAAAACGAACGATGGAAAACTCCGTTTCTACCAACCCAGGAGCGATGTTCGTCACTTTGATTCCCTTGTCATAAAGTTCTCTTCGTAAACCTTCAGATATGGCGTGCACCGCATGTTTGGTGGCGCAATACACGTTTCCGTTGGGATAAACCTCAAGGCCAGCAATGGAACCCACATTGATGATGTGACCCGATTGCCGCGCCACCATTCGTGGGGCAATTTCGCGGGTGATGTAAAGGAGGCCTTTCACATTGGTGTCAATCATCTTTTCCCAATCGTCCACATCGCCTTCATGAAGCGGGGAGAGGCCGGAAGCCAGACCAGCATTGTTCACCAACACATCAATGGTTTTGTCTCCGATTTCGTTGCGACAGAAGTTTTCTACTTCGAGCCTCTGACGAATGTCGAATGCATGCACAGAAACCGCTACACCATGGTCTGATTCTAACTGCGACTTCAGTTTTCCGAGACGTTCCTTTCTTCTTCCAGTGAGAATGAGGCTGTAACCAAGCTTGGCAAATTCAATGGCGGTGGCTTCTCCGATTCCAGCTGTTGCTCCGGTAATGATGGCTGTTTTTGACATGGCGGCAAATTACGATTCTTCGTGTTTGCCATTACTGATTGAGTTGGTTGAATAGACCCGCATATATCTCCCAGTCACATGCATATTTCTGCCAATCTCACGCGCATTCAGGAAGGAAACGCGCATATTTAGGAAGGAAACACGCATATCTTGGAAGGAGACACGCGTATTTAGGAAGGAAATACGGGGTCTGTTGGGTCTGTTCAATAAACTGTGCTAACAAGGAGGAATAATAGGCTTGAAAAGTGATGACACGGAATGCGAAACCAACACTGCGTAGAGATAACTAATTCATAGTTTTCAATCGTTTGGAGGGGTGGGCGAAGTATTACAAGATAGAATTTTTGCAATGCGACTTCAGAACAGTTAGAAGCGATACTTTTGGAGACCAACAAAGAAACCATGAAGCTTACAGCAGCGGAACTCTATGATAAACTGGTCAACGATTACAGAATCATTGGTCAAACAGGAAGGATTGACTTTACAGTCAAAGACCTGACTATTTCAATAAAGTCAAAAGACACCGTTGGGAATCTACTTCAAGAATGGTTGAGAGCTTGGTTTGTTCAAGAAGAGATAGATTTTGAGGAAAACACCAATTCGCAGACATTTCCTGATTTTCTATTGGACAAGGACGACCATGCCAAAGGATTATTAGAGGTCAAGTCGTTCGATTTTGATAGAGGCCCTGGCTTTGATCTTGCAAATTTCGACTCGTATTGCAACTCTCTTTTAGACAACGCTTATCGACTTGATTCTGACTATCTGATCTTGTCGTACCAAATGAATGATGGAGTAATTAGCATCAAGAATGTGTGGCTGAAGAAAATTTGGGAATTGGCTTGCCCAAGTAGCACCTATCCGCTGAAGGTTCAGGAAAAGAAAAGTGTCATTTACAACATCAGACCCAGCAAGTGGTATGGACAAAGGTCAAA
>JBDNJH010000297.1:0-11225 GCA_041687875.1 Flavobacteriales bacterium
ACGATAATGGACATTGGCTGAATAAGGTCTTGAAAAGCTACAAGGCTCACACGGGGGTGGCACTTAATGTCAAGTGATTTTCTGAAGCGACAAAAACCTGCGCCAATCTATCAGCCACAAATTCAACAACTGGCACGGCAACAGTATTTCCCAATAGGTCAAAAGCATCATATTCCTTGGTAGGGATGTCATATGTTTCAGGATAGCCGAATAGACGAAGTCCTTCTCGGATAGTGATTCTTCTCAGACCATCGCCATCAGGTACAGCAAGGCGCGAAACATCCGTGGCGACTAATGTTGGTGCAATATCATTCGGGTCAAGAACCTTGTTGATTTCGAAGCTTAGTTTTCCGGTAACAATATTGTAGCCTTTTGGCTTAGTCGTGTCGTACTCACGGAAAGAACGCACACCATCTCCTAGCTGCTCCAAAACCAATTTTTTGGGATGTTCTAATCGCAAATAACCTTTATCGGTCAAGTCTTCTAGCATCTTTTGCAATTCCTTTTCAGGCATTTTGGCAAAACTCGCGACCTGCTGCATTGTCAATGGCATCCCATCCATCCAATCTATTCCAATCTCCTCCGCCCATTGCTTTTTTCTCCTTTGTTTAAAAAGCTGATTCAGCAATTGAGTCTGTTGTCTGGAAACCTCTCCTTTAACGCCAATTTCCCAGCTATGAATGTTGTTTTCACCCCCACGTTTGTCCTTGATTGATTTACCATAGAGGTCTTTCAGGTCGAAATGCTTCAACAGCAGGTCAACGAATTTCGTTTTCATGGTGGGAAGTCCTTGTTCAAGCACATCGTTAAGTTTTTTAAAACGAATCTCATGCCCGTTGAGATTAACCTTCTCCTCTTTGCTTCCTACAATGAAAATCCGTTTTCTGGATTGGGGAAGACCGAATTCAAGCGAATCAAAAACCTTCCAGCTCACCTTATAGCCAAGATCGTTCTTAAGTGTATTGAGGATGGTTTCAAGTGTTCTTCCAATCTCATCATTCTTGTTCTCAAGGTCGTGTTTTACCAACCCTTCCACATTTTCAAGAATGAAACCACTTGGTTTTTTCTCTCTCAAAATTCGCTCGATCTCGAAAAACAAGGTGCCACGGGTATCCAAAAACCCTTGTCGTTTTCCACCTGCACTAAACGGCTGGCACGGAAAACCAGCGAGAAGAAAATCAAACTCTGGAATGAACTCATTCGGAGTGTTGAAAATATCTCCGCACAGGAAATCCTGCGGAAAATTATGCTTGAGTGTCTTTACCGCGTAGGGTTTTATCTCCGAAGTCATTACACATTCGGTTTCAAATCCGCATTCATTGAATGCTTTTTCAAATCCCAGTCTTATTCCTCCAAGACCAGCAAAAAGATCAATGAATTTGACTTTCCTATTCTCCATGATGTAAGGTTTTGTATTCGGGTTCTGGTTCCGCTGCCATTGATAGCGTTTGCGGATAATCTTCAATCTCCATTTTTCGACATCCAATCACGCTTAAACATTGTAGTAGAAAACCTGCGCTGAAAGTTCCACGGCTGATCTTGCTGTCAATGCTTGACTTGGTTTCTTCAATCCCTCGCTCGTTTAGTAACACTACGAGCTCTAACGTGGAAATTCCACGTTTGATCAATTCTGATTTTAGTAGCCGTTTGGCCGTTTCATTCCAGTTTGTCATTGCAAAAAGAATCTTTGCGATTTTACAGGTATATTCTCATATATGCAAATAAAATTACATAAATAAAAAACTCATCAAACATGAATTACAACATTCGGAAAGTAAAACATAACCTATTTACGCTGTGAAATTTGCAGGCAGCGTGCGTTAGGGATTGCGAACATTCTTGTTTGATTTTTATCGGTGTTCGCGAATGCTTCGCATTTGACAGCGGCATCCCACGCCTTTTTTGGCGTGGATACAGCGGAAAGCCCGACCCCGATTTTTTATCGGGGGAACGCCCAACTCATCTAATTTCAATTCGACTTTGCTCAGTGAATGCAAAACTTTAAAGCACAAAAAAGTCCCAACCTTTTGCAAGATTGGGACTACTTGGGTGGATGATGGGGCTCGAACCCACGACCCTCGGTACCACAAACCGATGCTCTAACCGACTGAGCTACAACCACCGTATCGGGCGGCAAAGATAATGCTACAGTTTATACAAGCAACAGTTTCGTTTCATTGATGTTTATTGATAAAACAGACGAGTGTTAGGATAGGCCATTGTCTATATTTGAGTGATGACGAAAATGAAGGAAGCAACGGTTTTGGTGGAGGGAATGACGTGTAGCAGTTGTGCTGCGGGTGTCAATAGAGCCCTCACAAAAGGAGGTTATTCGAACGTGAATGTGAACTACGCTTCGGGCGAAGTTTTCCTGTCTGATGTGGCCGACATTGACCTGAAACGTGTGGAGGAGCTGGTGAAAAAGGCTGGTTTCGACTATGTGGGAACCAAGAGAATAGAGAAGCAAGGACTGGCTTCGATTGAGAAGAAGTTCCTTTTTACGCTGCCATTCACGATTCCGTTGCTATTGCACATGATTCCTGGAATGCCGGATTTTTTCAGCAATCCTATTTTTCAACTCGTTCTGAGTTTGCCGGTGATGCTGCTTGGCATGTATCACTTCGGAAAAAGTGCTCTGGGATCGCTGCGAAATGGCGCTCCGAATATGGATGTATTGATTTTTATTGGCTCCACTTCTGCGTTTGTGTATTCGTTGGTGGGAACCATAATGAATTGGGGAACGCCCGAAGCGCATCAGTATCTTTTCTTCGAGACTTCGGCTACGATTGTGACGCTTGTTTTGCTTGGCAATGTGATTGAACACCGCTCTGTGAAGCAGACCACTACTGCCATTACCGAACTGGGGAAATTGCAAGAAGGATTGGCGGATAGGGTGGTGCAGCACGATGGGCATGAGCACATTGAGAAAGTGCCTTTCAACCAATTGAAGGTGGATGATCTGGTGATGGTGAAAACGGGAGATAGCATTCCTTCGGACGGTATTCTGGTGAAAGGGCAATTGCATGTGGATGAAAGCATGGTAACGGGCGAAAGCATGCCAATTTCAAAAGGTGTGGAGGAACTGTTGATAGGAGGAACGCTGGTTTCGGATGGCAACGGCTTGGTTCGGATTACGACCATTGGCAAACTGACGGTGCTTGCGAGCATCATTACCATGGTGAAGAAAGCACAAATGGAAAAGCCTTCCATTCAGCGATTGGCGGATAAGATAAGTGGTGTTTTTGTTCCTGTGGTGCTCGGTATTTCGGCATTGACGTTTGTGCTGGCGCATTTCGCGTTCGATATTTCGTTGCAGCAGTCCATCATGCAAGCGGTAGCTGTGCTGGTTATTTCGTGTCCGTGCGCCATGGGATTGGCCACACCAACGGCTGTGATGGTTGGTTTGGGAAGAGGCGCAAAAGCTGGTATTCTCTTCAAAGGCGCGGAAAGCATTGAGAATTTATCAAAAGTGAAAAAAGTTGTGTTTGATAAGACGGGAACCTTGACAAGTGGCGATATCAAGATTGGTTCTTTTAACGTGCTGGCAGGAAGCGAAGACGAATTGAAAAACGTGCTTTTTAGTATCGAGCAGCATTCATCGCACCCCATTGCACGGGCCATTGTGGAAGAACTTCAGCCAACTGCGAAGAAGGTCGAATTCTCTTCCGTTGAAGAAGTGAAAGGAAAAGGACTGGTTGGTAAAGATTGGGCTGGCAATGAATGGAAGGTTGGTTCGTTTAAAATGCTTGATGCAAGCATGAAAGCAACGGACAATGATATCTACATTTTGAAAAACGGAGAACTGGCTACCGAGATTTCCCTCACGGATAAGATTCGGGAAGATGCCAAAGACCTGATTTCTTACCTCAACTCAAAAGGAATTGAAACGATTATGCTGAGTGGCGACCGCAAACGCAAATGTGAGTTGGTGGCGAAGGAACTGGGCATTAAAACGATTTATGCGGAGCAATCGCCAGACGAAAAACTGAAATTGATTACCGAGTTTGCCGATAAAGTTCCAACCGCCATGGTGGGAGATGGTATTAACGATGCACCTGCTTTGACAAGGGCCACGGTCGGAATTTCGTTAAGTAATGCCACGCAAGTTGCCATCAATGCAGCAAGTGTTGTTGTGTTGGATAAAGGCGGCATTGGACAGATCAAAGAAGCTTTTCAGATTGGACATCATACCGTTCTTACTATCAAACAAAATCTTTTCTGGGCCTTTTTATACAACACGCTAGCTATTCCCGTGGCCGCGCTAGGATTTCTCAATCCAATGGTGGCGGCATTCAGCATGGCATTTTCAGATGTGGTTGTGATTGGGAATTCGGTACGTTTTAAGTTCAAGAAAATTAGCTGAAACATGTTAGCGCCACAGATGCACAGATTTTCACAGATGTTACACAGAGAGAATTTCTATGTGCATCTCCTTTTCTCCCTGTTTCTCTGTGCAACTTTCCCTCTTTGTGTCTTTGCGCCTTTGCGAGACACCCCCGTTTTTCTTTTTTCCTTTTTCTCATTTCCCCTTTAAGAGATGCGCTGGTTACACAAGGATGCCATTAAGTACTATGTCCTTTTCGCAGGACTTTATTTAGGCTTTCTGTTCGTGCTGCCCGATGCGGGCCACGACAAATACTTCTGGATAACATGGACGCAAGACATTCTGAACAACGGACTCGGAAACGTTTATCAGGATGAGAACGTCAATAATCAGCCGCTCATCCTGTTCATGCTCAAGGTATTTTCGCTGTTCCAGCGCAATGCAGATTCAGTAGGATTGGTTTCCGTCAATTGGCTAAAGGCATTGGTTCTACCGTTCGATTTTCTCACGCTTGCCGTGGTTATCCACATCCTAAAGCGGACAGGAAAACCGATGATGGGCTTCTTCGTTTTCTTCCTCAACCCTGCATTTTGGTGCAACACCGTCATTTGGGGACAGGTCGATACCATCCATACCTTTTTTGCTTTGGCGGCTCTCGTTTATGCCGAACGCGGACATTGGAAATGGGCCCTTGTTCTCATGCTGGTGGCAGTTAATTTCAAGTTGCAAGCCATCATCTTTTTTCCGCTCGTTGCCATACTCTGCCTTCCGTTCATTCGAGAAAAAGGTTGGAAATACCTTGGCATTCATCTCCTTGCTATTATCGGCATTCAAGCACTCATTCTGCTTCCATTCGCCATTTCAGGAACCCTCTTCGAAACCATCCAAGCACTCGCCACCCGTTCGGTCGATAAATACCCGACCCTTTCGCGAAACGCATACAACATTTGGCATTATTTCGTAAACGACCCATTCAATTTTCCCGACAGCCACACCGTCTTTCACGTTCCGCTCAAATACTGGGGAATGACCCTCTTTTTCACCGCATCCGCCATGGTCATGCTACCGCTTTTCTTAGCCGTAAACAATGGCGCTTTTGAAAACCTCAAACGCAACGAACGCCTCGGAACCATCTTCCAAGTCGCGGCACTGGTCACACTCGCATTCTTCCTTTTCAACACGCAAATGCACGAACGCTACGTCCATCCAGCCCTACTGTTTTCGGGGCTTTTCATGCTTCTTACAAAACGCCCCATCGTGTACATGCTCGTCTCCATCGGCTACCTGCTCAACATGGAAGCCGTCATGAAATATCTGCGCTACTTCGACAGTCTGGTAGGCGTCAATTTCAACCACACCGAATGGCTCATCTTTTGGCCCGAATTCATCGCCACGCTCTTTTTGGTTGCATTCCTGTGGGGAAGTTTCGAGTTTTACCGCACATTCTTCTCCTTCAAAAACAACATTCCTGATACGGTTTACACTACATAATTCAACATTAGATTTTGGGCGTTCCCCACGCCCAAAAGCGTGGGTCGGGCTTTCCGCTATATCTTTTTTCTCGTTCCTCAAAAAAAGGATGCCGCTGTCAAATGCGAAGCATTCGCGAACACCGTTAAAAATCAAACAGGAACGTTCGCAATCCCTAACGCGGGCGCAATTTGCAAGCTCGGTGTCTTGCTGTCCGCTTCAGGCGGATCAGCATCTAATTACATTGACTGAACAGACCCTGAAACAAGTTCAGGGTGACCCATCTAGCGAAATTATGAACGGTTCTCAACTAATCAACTAATTTGCTAACCCCCGTCCGAGCCCTTCAGCTTTTCCAAGTGTTGCGTTTTGCAACCTTCTTCCTGACGGGAATACTGTTCACCAAACTCGGCCTCAGTACCTACGAAATCGGGATTTACGAAGCCTTGCTTTTCCTCGGAAGCGTGCTTAGTTTCTTTTGGCTTTCAGGATTAACACAATCGCTTTTGGCCAATTATCAGCCAAAGGAAAAATCGAAGGAATTCTTCAATGCATTTTTGGTGCTTTCGGGTGTTTCTGTGCTTGTTTTCATTGCCTTCCGATTGCTCATTACGCCTTATTCCTTTATGGCGAATAACCCCGAAGTGCTATATTTCTACGGCACGTTCTCGTTTTACCTACTCTTTATCGGTCCAAGTTTTTTGGCCGAATACATCCTTCTACTCAAAGAGAAATCCAAGGGATTAGCACTTTACGGAATAGTCGCTTTCGGAATACAACTGGCAGCGGTTGCTGCTCCCATTGCCCTCGGTTATGGTTTGGAAGAAGCCATGCTCGGATTGGTTCTCAGTTCAATTGTGCGCTTCATTTTCACCATCGGTTTACTCATAAAGTATGCTGAATTCAAACTCGACAGCAATTTCATACAGCAGTTTTTAATCACCGCTGGGCCGTTGATGGCCGCCACATTGCTTTCTGGTTCTGCGGAATACTTGGATGGGTTCATCGTCTCCAAATACTTTGATGAAGGAACTTTTGCTGTCTATCGCTATGGTGCCAAAGAATTCCCGTTGGTGTTGCTGTTGGCAAACGCATTCAGCAACGGAATGGTGCCAAAAGTGGCGCAGTTGGGAATTGCCGAGGCCGTAAAGACCATCAAAGCGGAAAGTCTCAAACTGATGCATCTGTTCTTCCCAATTTCAATTGGGTTCATGCTCGTGAGCGAATGGATTTACCCACGTCTTTTCAATGCTGATTTTGCAGAAAGCGCTGCTGTTTTCAATGTTTATCTCTTGCTCGTTGTAAGCAGATTGGTCTTCCCGCAAACGCTCCTCATCGGACTAAAGAAAACCAAAACCATCATGTTGGTCGCAGGCCTTGAACTGTCCATCAACTTCGGACTGAGCGTCCTTTTTGTCCATCAATTCGGATTGGTTGGAATTGCGTTTGCAACAGTTATTGCCAGCATTCTCGATAAGCTTGTACTGATGTTTTGGTTAAGATCCTCGCAAGGCGTTTCGCCAACCAGCTACTGGCCATGGAAATGGCATTTAGGGTATTCGCTTGTGATTGGGTTGGCTTATTGGGTTGTCAGTTAAGCAAATCGTTATCTTCATAATCATGAAAATCACGCTAGACATACAGGACAAAAGCCTAAGCAAATTCTTAGAGCTTATCGGGTCATTGGAATATGTTTCGGTTTCAAAACAGCAGGAAGTTACACAAGCTCAGATTGACGAAGTGAACAGACGGTTGGAATTGATTGCCAAAGGTGAGATGAAAACCCGTAGTTGGGAGGATGCGAAAAGCGACATTTTCAAGCGTTGATGGATTACTTTCTTGCCATTTCTGAGGCAGCCTAAGATGATTTTCGAGATGCATTTCTCTGGTATGAAAATCAAAAATCGGTATTGGGCGAACGGTTTGAAAAACATGTGAATGAAAACATGAATTCAGTTCTTGAGAATCCGTTGAAGTTTCAACCCCGATATTCAGAAACGCATATTTGTTTCCTCAAAAAGTTGCCTTATGGAATTCATTTTGTGCTTAGAGAACAAAAAATTCTGGTTGTAGCCGTCTTTCACACTTCAAGAAACCCAAAGCGATGGGACAATAGAGCAAAATGAAATTGTTTGAGGTCACAATTTGTGATTACAGTTCTTAAACCAAATCAAACAAATTCTTTACGCCAATATTTCTGGCTGCAGTAAATCCTTCAGCCAGCCAGTTTTGGAAATCATGGTATTAGACTTAACCAAGATCAAGCACAATCGCGAGGTTTTCCTTTACTTTTTCAATGAGTTCGATTGGTAGTTTGCCTACTTTTTGGGTAAGCCTCGCATTATCGATGGCTCGTATTTGATCTAGCATAATGTCGCTGTTCTTTTCCATTCCGCCCTCACCCTTTTTCAAATGAACCCGCAGTATCTCCGCAGTCGGCTTCACGTTCGTTGGAATTGGGCAGATGATGGTAGAAGGGTGTGGGATTCGGTTCAGTAGCTCGGTTTGAATAATCAATACAGGACGGGTTTTATCTGCTTCCGTTCCGATTCTTGGGTTGAGGTCTGCTATCCAGATGTCAAACTGCTCAACGGTCATTGCCTATCATTTCAAATTCTTCTAGAACGGCCATTGATTCTTCTCGAACAAGTTCAGACTCAGTCATTAGCTTTTTTTTCAGCATCAACCGTGTTTGTAGTCGGTTGTAATGGTCCAATGCTTCGTTGATGTACCGATTTCTAGGCTTTTTTATTCGGGAAAGGATTTTTTCCGTTTCACCAAAAATGGAATCATCAATCTTTAAGGATACCGTCTTCATGGCGTGTTAATTTAAGATATACTAAAAGCATATAATATTTTGGTCAAAAGCGAGGGCTTGATTTCAGATTCGTTGCTGGAACTCAAACCAAATCAAACAAATTCTTCACACCAATATTTCGTGCGGCAGTAAAACCTTCGGCTAAATTCGCACCAATTGGGCGACCGAAAGTCATCGCTCTGCCTCTTAAGAACTCAAGAAATTCCTTGCCTGAAATTGGTGTGTTCGGCTCTTCGCTTTCTGGATTGTAGAACTGTGAACTGTACGCCAGAATACTTTCAATCTTCTTATCGAAGTAAGGCGTTATGTCAATTGTCAAGTCTGGGTGAATGTATTCGTCTTGGATGTAGTGATAAACGACTTTTGGTCGCCAAGCTTCTTGTCCTGTTTCAATTTTGACTAATCCCGCAAGGAAACACGAATCTGCTACCAATGTTGCGGCTTTCCCGTGGTCGGGATGACGGTCATGAACTGAATTTGCCAACACAATCTCTGGTCGATACTTCCTAATCATTTCAATGATTTGGAGCTGATGCTCTCTGTCATTCTGGAAGAAACCATCGTCAAAACCGAGGTTTTCTCTGGCTTCAAGCCCAAGAATGGTCTTTGCTCTTTCTGCTTCCTGCAATCTGAGTTCGCCACTTCCGCGTGTTCCGAGTTCGCCTTGGGTAAGGTCAATAATCCCGCATTTGTATCCCAACTCAATATGTTTGAGAATGGTTCCAGCAGCGGAAATTTCTACATCATCTGGATGGGCTCCGAAAGCTAGAATATCAAGTTTCACGTCAACGAATTTACAATAAGACAGGTTTGGAAATAAAAAAGGTGTGGAACTCATCAGTTCCACACCTTATAATGTTGTTGGTCAAATTACTTACCTAACCAAGAAGTAACCTCCTTGTCCATTGGGCTCGTTCCTGAAGGGAGCGACTTCACGTACTTTCCGTTCTCATCAATCAAAAACTTTTGAAAGTTCCATTTTACTGGAGCGTCTTCTACACCATTTGCATCTTTCTCAGTTAACCAAGTATAAAGCGGATCCTGATCTTTTCCTTTCACGCTGATTTTCTCCATCATGGTGAAAGTCACACCGTAATTTTTCTGGCAGAAACCAGCAATTTCATCATTGCTTCCTGGCTCTTGGCTCATGAAGTTGTTAGCTGGAAACCCGATAATCTCGAATTTCTCTCCGCCCATTTCAGAATATAATTTCTGCAATTGCTCGTATTGTGGTGTGTAGCCACACTTGCTGGCGGTATTAACAATTAGCACTTTTTTTCCTTTTAGAGAAGAAAAGTCGAAATCTTCTCCGTCAATGGTTTTGGCTTTAAAGTCGTACAATGATTTGGTTTGTGACATGGCAGTAGTGCTTGTGATTGTCATTAAAATGATAAGTAGCTTTTTCATGAGATTTGGTTTTTGGAATGAACAGACGAATGACTCGAATGTTTAAAGATGCGAAAATTAGGCATTTCATGTTGCTTAACTTCGCCCTGTGTTACAGCAGGTCAAAACCCTATTTCTAAAAGAGTTCACACTCGAATGGCGAAACCGCTATGCGCTGAACGGCATGTTGCTGTATGTCATCAGCACCGTTTTCGTCTGTTATCTCAGCTTTAGAAATGTGGTTTCCGTCCCAGTTTGGAACGCGCTTTTCTGGATTATCATGCTGTTTGCATCCTTGAATGCGGTTGGGCGCTCTTTCATTCAAGAACGAAAAGGAAGGTTGCTTTACTATTACAGTATTGCTTCTCCGCAGGCATTTCTGCTGGCCAAAATGATTTACAATTCCTTGCTGATGTTGGTTATCACCTTTCTGGCATACGCCATTTACGCGTGGTGGATAGGCGATTTGGTGCAAGACCATCTCATGTTCATGGTGGCACTTGTGTTGGGAAGTACTGGTTTTGCGCTCATTCTTACGCTGATGTCTGCCATTGCATCCAAAACAGACAACAACATGAGTTTGATGGCCATTCTGAGCTTTCCAGTTCAATTGCCATTTCTAATTACGCTCATCAAGCTGTCGAAAAACGCGGTAGACGGCCTCGACCCAAGTGTCAGCTACGGACTAATTACCGTTTTACTGATGATCATTCTGATTGTTCTGACCCTCAGCTACATTCTATTTCCCTACCTTTGGCGAGATTAAAAACGAAGGGTAAATCACGTTCAAATTACCCGTGCATCGATGCTTAAGATTGGAAAAACATCAACACAGATTTTCGGGCTTGCCTGGTGGAAGTGGGTTTCTATTGTTCTGGTCCTTTTCTCTCTTACTGCTGGAATGATTTTGGATGTTCCGAAATTGCCCATCCTCCACGAAACCATTCGAAATCTCTATTACCACGTAACGCAATGGTTCGGGATGATGATTATTCTCACCGCATCGTTGGTCTACAGCATCATCCATCTCGCCAAAGGCGATAGACAATCGGACATTATCGCTTCCGAAGGAGTAAACGTGGCACTTTTTATGGGCGTGCTTGGTCTTCTAACAGGAATGCTTTGGGCTAAGAACACGTGGGGAACGTATTGGACTGGCGATGCCAAATTGAATGGGGTGGCCATGGGAATGTTGGTTTATTTGGCTTACACCGTACTCCGTGGAAG
>JBDNJH010000298.1:0-4034 GCA_041687875.1 Flavobacteriales bacterium
GCAGAACCACTTCCATCCGCAATTCCATCAACATCAAAATTGAGCCAATTCGGATAGAAATTCGGTGGATCTCCATCTGGATATTCAACTAGTATATAATCGATGGTTTCAGCTTCAAAATTTTCCCAAAGCAGGGTGTCATTCTGTGCAAAAGCAGAGCCAAAAATCAATTCCGCAATCAGTACAAATAGGTAAGTTTTTTTCATAGGGTTTAATTTAGTTGTTCAAATCTGCTGAATAATTATGATAATTAGAAAAGAAAACTTCAAGGCTTCAGTGAATAATGAAGCCTTGAAGACATAAATATTTCGTAACAGGCTAGTTACGCAAGCGATGATTCCGAAGAGTACTCTTCAATGCTCGGACACGTACAGATTAGATTTCTATCGCCTTGCGCGTTATCAACCCGTCCAACCGAAGGCCAAATCTTTGCCTCGGAAACCCACGCTAACGGGAAAGCTGCTTTTTCTCTCGAATAAGCATGGCTCCAAGCATCGCTCACTACCATTTTTGCCGTATGTGGAGCGTTGTGAAGCACGTTATCCGTCAAATCAGCAACGCCACTCTCAATCTCACCAATCTCTTTTCGGATAGCAACCATGGCTGAAATGAACTTATCCAGCTCTGCTTTTGATTCGCTTTCTGTTGGCTCCACCATCAAGGTACCTGCTACAGGGAAGGAAACCGTTGGTGCGTGATAACCGTAATCCATCAGTCGTTTGGCAATATCTCCCGCTTCAACGCCTGAATTCTTCTTGAAATCACGGCAATCTAAAATCATTTCGTGGGCAACAGTATTGTGTTTTCCCGAATAGAGAATATTGTATGTGCTTGCTAGTTTGGTCTTGAGGTAATTGGCATTGAGAATAGCGTATTCCGTGCTTTTCTTAACGCCCGATGCTCCTAACATTTTGATGTATCCGTAGGAAATCAAAAGAATAAGCGAGCTGCCCCATGGAGCTGCAGAAACTGCCGAAATTGGCTGACTTCCTCCCATCGGAACAACCGAATGGCCCGGAAGAAATGGTGCCAAATGTTTGGCAACTCCAATCGGCCCCATCCCAGGGCCTCCACCTCCGTGCGGGATGGCAAATGTCTTGTGAAGATTGAGGTGGCAGACATCCGCACCAATCAATCCCGGATTAGTAAGACCAACCTGAGCATTCATGTTCGCGCCATCCATATAAACCTGACCACCATTATCGTGGATGATCTTGGTTACCTCTTGAATTGATTCCTCAAAAACGCCATGAGTTGATGGATACGTTACCATCAAGCATGAAAGATTGGTTGCGTTTTCTTCCGCTTTCGCCTTGAGGTCGACCACGTCAATGTTTCCGCTGTCATCACATTTCACCACAATCACTTTCATGCCTGCCATAACAGCACTTGCAGGATTGGTTCCGTGAGCGGAAGCAGGAATCAATGACACCTTTCTGTGTGCATCTCCCCTACTCTTATGGTATTGATCGATAACCATCAGACCGGCATATTCGCCTTGAGCGCCTGAATTTGGTTGGAACGAAACGGCTTCAAACCCAGTGATCTCGCAAAGCGATTTCTCCAATTCGTTGAAAACGATTTGATAGCCTTTGGTCTGATACAAGGGCACAAACGGATGAATGTTTGCGAACTCTGGCAAACTGATTGGATACAACTCGCTGGCCGCATTCAATTTCATGGTGCAAGAACCAAGCGAAATCATTGAATGAACCAAGGAAATATCCTTGTTCTCCAATCGCTTGATGTAGCGCATCATTTCCGTTTCTGAATGATAGGAATTGAAGGTAGGATGTGTGAGAAATTCTTCTGTGCGAAGAAATTCTGCCGAAAGTGTAGATGAATTAGCACTCAATTCTTCCGATTTCACATAAACCGGATCTCGCTTAGCAATGCTTGAAAACACTTCCAAAATTTTCTGCAACTGGCCAAGATTGGTGGTCTCATCCAAAGAAATTCCCAACGAACGATTGTCGATGTAACGGAAATTGATTTGCTCTGCCTCGGCCAATTCTCTAATCTCCGTTACGTTTACTCCAGATGGCGGAACAACTTGAATCGTGTCGAAGTAGTTGCTTGATTTAACCTCGTACCCAATCGACTTCAGTTTTGAAGTTAAAACAGTTGTTTTACGATGAATATTTGTGGCAATATCTTTCAACCCTTTTGGTCCGTGATACACGGCATACATGCTTGCCATAATGGCCAAAAGCGCCTGAGCGGTACAAATGTTTGAAGTTGCTTTATCACGCCTAATGTGCTGCTCTCGTGTTTGCAACGCCATTCTCAAAGCCGGATTTCCCTGAGAATCGACCGAAACACCGATTATTCTTCCCGGAATGTTGCGCTTAAATTCATCACGTGTGGCGAAGAAAGCTGCGTGTGGCCCTCCGTATCCCAACGGAACTCCAAAACGCTGTGTGTTTCCAACCACTACATCTGCTCCCCACGAGCCTGGGCTTTTCAAAAGAACTAGACTCATCAAATCAGCTGCAACAGCAACCGCTGCTCCAACTCCATGGGCTTTCTCCACAAATTTGCTGAGGTCGTTTACCTCGCCATTCACGGCAGGATATTGAAGTAAGGCACCAAAAAACTCATCAGAAAGATGAACATCATTGTAATCGCCAATAATCAACTCTATTCCCAATGGAGCTGAACGTGTGTGTAACAAATCAATCGTCTGCGGAAAACAATCGGCCGAAACAAAGAATTTGCTTACTTCTTTTTTGGTTGCTTCGCGAGAGCGCGAATTGAACAGCATAATCATTGCTTCAGCTGCAGCAGTTGACTCATCCAAAAGCGAAGCATTCGCCAATTCCAACCCAGTAAGATCGCAAATCATCGTCTGAAAATTGAGCAAAGCCTCCAATCTTCCTTGGGCGATTTCTGCCTGATAAGGCGTGTAGGCTGTGTACCAACCCGGATTTTCCAACACATTCCGCTTGATTACATTCGGCACAACGGTGTCGTAATATCCAAGTCCGATGTACGTTTTGTATAATTTATTCTTGGCACCAATGGCTTTGATGTGCTCGGCATATTCAACCTCCGTCATTGCTTCTGGCAGGTCTAATTCCTTGTTCATTCTAATAGATGCAGGAACAGTTTTGCTAATTAATTCCTCCAAGCTTCCGACTCCAATGGTCAAAAGCATTTCTTGCAGGTCTTCTTCTCTAGTGCCGATGTGGCGGTTGACAAACGTGTCTTTATTCATGGGTGTTTTTCGTGAGGTCGCGCAAATTTACCACACCTTTTAAGTCAGAACGGTCATTTTTGTTCATTTTATGCACAGTTAACTGTATAAATTGCTGCGCTCAGAAAGACCGCACACTTTCCATTTGGATATATTTGAAATCTCGTATGAACCAGACGCTTTTTCCTTTCATCATTTTCGTGTTCATCTGTTCGATGTTCGCAGAATCACGGGCGCAGGACAGGCTATTGATGAACAACGGGAAAATCAAGAAACTGAAAGGCGGAGTGGTGTACATTGATGACCGCTATATGTATATACAAACTGCTCAACAGCTCCAACTTATGCAGAATGATAGAACATCTGTAATTTGGGGAGAAGGCGAATGGCGTAATTACGGAAAACGAAAAGACCACAGCAGAGTCGTATCCATCACAAAGTCAGATGGTTCAGTAGCTACAGTACATGAATTCGATAAGCTGCTTTTGAACAATGGAAAATTCAAATTTCTGAAAGGCAAAGTGGTCTCTTACGATTACGGTGACATCTTCTATCAGAACACCCAACAGCGCGCCAAAATGGAACTCGATAGCGCCAATCGTGCCACAGAAAAAGCCGAAGCGCGATCAACCGAAAAATGGGAACGCGCTCAAGAAAAGGAAGCCGCAAAGCTTCGTGAAAAGGAAGAAAAGCAAAAAGCAAAGCTGGATGACCTTCGGAAAGATTTTGAAGCCGATGTCAAATTCAAACTAGAAACACTTTCTCCTGCTGATTTTGAAAAGTGGAAGAACAAGGAATTGGTAGCCATCAAAAAAATTGAGCTTCAGCGCGAATTGGC
>JBDNJH010000065.1:0-8130 GCA_041687875.1 Flavobacteriales bacterium
ATGCTCTCCACTTGTTCTGATAAGCAGTTCAGGGTCTGGCATTCCAAGCGTGCAAAGATGCTCATCAATGGTTGATTCATTGATGGCTTCCACGTCCAATTTTCCCGATTTAACATTTTTTGCAATGGCCTTTATCGCCTCGGTCAATTCCCACTTGGAGGAATAGCTCAACGCCAACGTTAAAGTCATACGTGTATTGTCCTTGGTCTTTTCAATTGCCTCATTAAGTTCCTTTAAACAAGAAGAAGGCAGACTTTGCAAGTCTCCAATGGCGTTTAGCTTGATGTTGTTTTCTGTAAGCGTTTTGGTTTCTTTGTTAATGGTTTTCACCAACAAGGTCATTAACGCGTTAATCTCAAACTTAGGTCGGTTCCAATTTTCGGTAGAAAAGGCGTAAAGTGTCAAAAACTCCACGCCAATTTCTGCTGCAGTTTCCACCGTTTCTCGCACAGCCTTAACACCTTTATTATGACCAAAAGTTCTAAGCCTCCCACGTTGCTTTGCCCACCGTCCGTTTCCGTCCATAATTACGGCTACGTGTTTTGGCAATTTGCTCTGATTTATACGGGAATCTACGGCCATCTATAAATTAAAAAACGCCCCTAAAGGCGATGCAAAGGTACACGAGAGTTTGAGACTTATTGATAGGCAGGACATTTGGCCTGTCGTGCCTTGAGATTCATTGAAAATGTAACCAGCGCGAAGGAATACCAATCGTTGGTTTTAGAGTTTCCGCGCTGCCTTCCTTTCAGCGTTTCATCTAGCAGATTTGAGCGGTTCGATAGCTCGTAAGCAATAAGACCGCGTTCTCTTGAAATGACTCTTGGATCCGCATACGTTCCGCTTACATCATCTAAATAATCGGTAAAGGTGTAGCGCATTCCCCATTCTAAACCAACCGAGAACGTTTTTGAAATGTTGCACTTTACACCTAATCCAAAAGGGATTGATGCCGTGGTAAGCGTAT
This sequence comes from Flavobacteriales bacterium, assembly GCA_041687875.1. Classification (GTDB taxonomy): domain Bacteria; phylum Bacteroidota; class Bacteroidia; order UBA10329; family UBA10329; genus UBA10329. The sequence continues at coordinate 968 of JBDNJH010000065.1, forward strand.
ATTTTTTTCTATCAGGATATTCTACTGTGCCTTGGCCTTCGGTACCCAAAGGTTGAAGTTCGTACATGTTGCCATCGCTAGCCGAAGCTCTAGGATTGAACTTAAAAATGGCAATTCCTCCAAACAAAAATGGGGTAATAAAATGCTGCATATCGCCAGGAGCGTATTTGAAGAAATTGAATTCTCCAGTAATACTGAATTCGTACAACCAAGACTCAAACCGTAGGTTTCTATCTAACTGAGATTGCACTTTTGAATTGGCATCATCTCCCATTATATAGCCTAACGTAAAAGCTCCGCGAACCGAAAACCGCTCGTTGAAATTGTAACGATAGAACAATCCGCCAGCTGGTAACACTTTCTTAAACGGAACATCAGGATTCAAATCTCCCATGTAGTAGGATATACCTCCCATAAGCCCAAACTCAGAATATTGGGCTTTGAGGTTTGTGGAAACCACCAGAACAAGAAAGAGGAATGCAACTGACTTTTTCATTACAAGAGATGACATTTAAGCCATTAGAACTTCGGAAGCCCCTTTCTTGTTGTGCTAATCTTCCTTTGATACGTAATCATCATGAACATATAAGAGTCAAGATCACTTGGATCTCCTCGCTGTTGCCCTGGACAAGCAGAACAAGCTTCTGGGAATGAATCTGCATTACCTGAAACTCGGTTCAATGATGGGTCTGCCAAGGCCCTGGAGACATTATCCCATTGTGCCAACGTGGTAGCAGAATATAATCCTCTCACCTCTCCTTCCTTGGTATATACATATGATGTGCTTACATCATCTATATAATCGGTGAAGGTCTTTCTAAGACCGTATTCCAGACCAATACTACTTTTCTTATCAATAGCATACTTCATACCGACCCCGAACGGTATGGCAAATTGCCAATTGGAATATTCTTTTCTTGATGGAACAAATTCCTGCCCTTCGGTATGCAACGGTCGGAGCGAATGCCATTTTCCTTGCCCAGCAACTTGAGCCATCGGGTTCATGTAAAGTAGAGCAACTCCTGCAAATCCGTAAACGTAAACCTGACTTCCTTTTCTTCCACGCCCACGTACCCTTCTGATTTTATACCTACTTCCAGTGGATTCTCGCATCCAAGAAACCTCAATTTGAGTGGCCCACTCCACTACTGGAGAACGGAAATGGATGTTTCTATTCTGTCTAAATGGCTCTTTCGTGAACTTGTCGTTTCCAGCAATTTCACCAAAGCTAAATCCGGTTTTGGCAGAAACGTACTGTGAAATCTTGTAACGCATTCCCAGATTCACCATATATCTTGTTGAAGCTGCGTCAAGGTCAAAGAAAAAGTCGGAACCGATTTGATCCCGTCCACCAACATCACCCAAAAATTGCGTTGCGCCAACACCAGTTACCCATTCATACCGTTGTCGTTTCCAGCGTTGAGCTGACACCAAAGTCGGGAGAATAATCAGAAGAAGTAAAAATGCCTTTAAGCGCATATTATGCTAATCCAGTTGAACTAAGATTGCAAATATAACTAAAATATGAAGGTTGGCTTTTGAATAGCCGTCAGTTCCGTCTATCGTGGCCCCACATGAGCTTTCCTCGCAATGTGTCGAAATAATCGTTGGTCCCAAATCGCACCAATCCAACTTCAAAATCTGTCTTGGAAATACGAATCTCCGTTTCTGGCCCTACAATTACGGATTGTGAATCAAGCGAAATCATAAAGTCTGGGTCGGCTTCTTCTATTGTAAGTGTAATCACTCTATCATCGCTTATTACTAGCGGACGAACATTCAGATTGTGCGGAGCAATTGGTGTGATGATAAAATTACTTGTTCCGGGTGCAATAATTGGCCCTCCTGCGCTTAAGGAATAACCGGTTGAACCTGTTGGTGTCGAAATTATCAGCCCATCTGCCCAATAGGTATTCAGGAAAAAATCATCCAAATAGGCGTTAACTACAATCATAGAAGACGTGGAGTTTTTATGAACGCTTACTTCGTTTAAAGCGTAGTTGTCTTCGCCAAAAAGGTCTCCCTTGGTCTCTGCTTGCACCAAAGTTCTCCAATCAATCTGAAAATCTCCATTCATCAGTTTTTCAAGTGCCTGATCTAGTTCTTCAAATGGTGTGCTGGCCAAAAAACCAAGTCTTCCTGCATTTACTCCTAGAATTGGAATTCCAGAGCGCCCAACCTTTCTCACCGATTCTAGGATGGTTCCATCTCCTCCGATACTAATAAGCGCATCAAATTGTTGTTTATGGAATTTGCCGTTTCCTAGAATTCGATTGGCTCGTACTCCTCCAATTTCGGCCAAACTTTGTGTGTAGGAAACGTCTTCAAATTTTTTATTCAGCATGCCGAGAACCGATTCCAGCTTGGGGCGGTCGGTATCAAAACGTAATCTTCCGTGTACTGCTATTCGCATCGGCTAAATGTGTTTTGTGAAATGTAAGAAAAAGCCGTGCTCAAAATTTTTGTTGACCGAATATTCTGCTCGCCACGAAATATCATAAAAGGTAACAACATCAATACCCAAACCACCGCCCAGAAGTATGCTCCCAGCCATCGGATTTCCCACATTGAATTGCCTGTCTATCACATATCCCATATCTAAGTTGAAGTTTGCATAAAATGCCAACGGTAAGGTGTTGAATTTGTTTGACTTCAAAAAGTTCAGTTTCACTTTACGGAATGGCAGAATGGCCCACCGCAGCGAGGTTTTTAAAAGGCCGTAATGTTGTCCGTCAATTACGTAATGCTCGTATCCACGCACAAAATCATTTTCATAACCGAGGCCTCTCTGAAGCGAATATGCCTGACCGTTGGTGGAAGACACCTTGATTTTTTGGGCATGTGCAAAATACCATCGCTTGTGCAATTGCCAGTATTTGGCATACTCAACTTCCAAAGACCAAATGTCAATGGGACTGTCAAATATCCTAAAACCATCCTTTCGCAGACTAAGTTGGAATCTGTATCCTTTTAAGGGATAATCTCGGTAGTCGGTTACTTCACGCTCAACCTCATATTCCAAAGAAAAATATTTGACCAAGTTCTCGCCTGCACCGAAAAATTCGGGCTGCAACCTGGCCACAGAATCCAATATCCAAAAATGGGTGTAGCCTATTTCTAGTTTATGCACATTGTATAAATTGGGCCGCCAACTTGGCGTTACTGTGCCAAATGCCTCTTTTCTAATATACCGGTCTGAATCCTTGTAGAAAACGCGCTTATTATCTAGCGAGGCGTAGGCCACTTCGTGGCCTTGCCTGTAACCACCCTGAAACTCAATTCCCCATTTTTGGGCCTTATCTAGATAGGGAATCTTGTATCTGAGTTCATACTGATTGTTGTAACCGAAGCGCAGGTGCAGCGTGAGTTCTTCTCTTCTTCCTCTAAAATTACTCCACCTTACGAGGGTACCATAATCCAATCGGTCCCAACGCTTGGTTTCCCACCATTCGCTTAAATTCCTATCTGCAAACTCTACGAACGGAACAGGCCAAAGGTACCAGCGTTCGGTAACTCTAACTACAACATCAATTTCATTTTCTGAATACCAGCAGGTATCAATTTCCACGAAGTTGAAAAGCTGTAGGTTCCAAATATTGCCTTTTGATCGATTGAGGTGATAATCCAATTGACTTCTAGGAATCGATTGCCCTTCGCGGATGGTCATTTCGCGCATCAGAATGCGTTCTCTTGTAACCTTGTTTCCCTCAAACGTGAGTGAAGAAATAATTACATCATCCTGAGCTTGCGCTAGGAATGATAAAAACAGGAGTGGGTAAAAGAGAAAGCGGAAAGAATGGTTTGTCACTAAATATTGATGTACCGCATCAATTCGTCATAGCGGCCTTTGAGGTCTTCAAGGTGCGCACTTTCTTGGAAATATGCAATTACCTGATAATCATATCGCTCCAAACTCTGCACAATCGAACTAATTTCTTCGCGGTTCACTTTTAGTGTGAGTTCTAACATTCCTGTTTCTGGACGCTCGAAAATGTAACTGCTGAGAATTTTTGCATTATTTGATTCAATCACGTGCGCCACCTGAGCCAGCGAATAATCTTTCTTGTTCATGCTCAGAACAATAATTCCGCCTGGTTGATTGATAACTGCCAGCTCTTCAAACTTGGTAACGAGGTCTGAAAGGGTGATACATCCGAGATATTTCCCTTCAGTATCAACCACTGCCACCACCGATAAATCTGTGGCCGACAACTTCCTAATTACGTAGTAAATGTGTTGAGATTCGAGCACGGAGGCATGACTAAACACATCTTTGGAAGCAATGACGGTATCGCCTTTTTCGCCATCCATAATGTTGTCTTCGCTAATGAGGCCGAGGTATTCGCGGCCATCAACAACGGGAAGGTGAGATACCTTGAACTCGTCCATCCAAGCCAAAGCTCTTGCCACCTCATCATCTGGTCTGAGAGGCGGAACAACTTTAGATATGAGTTCTCTGGCGAGCATTTGTCTGAATTGCGTGCAAAGTAAACGTAAACTCTACTCTTTTGTTATACCTATGAAATTTTGGGTCTTCTGGTTTGCACACGAAACCTAATTTTGACCCACTTCCAATTACAACAGTACATGAATCAGATCAAACTGAGTGTCAACATCAATAAGATTGCAACCCTGCGGAATAGTCGTGGCGGCAATAACCCAAGCGTGGTTGAGGCTGCCATAAAGGCACAGCAGTTTGGGGCAGATGGCATAACCATTCATCCACGACCAGACGAACGGCACATTCGCTATCAGGATGTGTATGACCTGAAACCGGTTGTTCATACAGAGTTCAATATTGAGGGCTATCCGAATGAGCAGTTCATGGAAATTGTGCTGGATGTAAAGCCAACGCAGGTCACTTTAGTTCCAGATGCACCAGGCGTTCTGACCTCTAACGCAGGTTGGGATACGATAGCCCACGCTTCTTTTTTGAAAAAGATTATTTCCGATTTGAAGAAGGTAGGAATCAGAACTTCAATTTTCATTGGAACGGAGGAGAAACTGATTCGTGCAGCTAAAGAAACAGGCACAGACCGCATTGAACTTTACACCGAAAGCTACGCAGTTGGTTTTCCAATTGACAAGGAAAAAGCAATTGCATCTTTTATAAAAGCTGCCGAAGTTGCAAACGAGATTGGACTGGGAATAAACGCTGGCCACGACCTGAGTTTGGAAAATCTCACCTATTTCAATCAGAACATTCCGAACCTGTTGGAGGTTAGCATAGGGCATGCGCTCATTTCTGACGCACTCTATTTTGGAATGAGCAATGCTGTGAAAATGTATAAGAACTGTCTGACCTCCCCCAACCCCTCCTAAGGAGGGACTTTGATGAATTTGTAGATTATGAAATTGAATTTTAAGGAATATGGCGAAGGGAAACCGTTGGTTATCCTACACGGACTTTTCGGTTCGTTGGATAATTGGTTTTCGCTGGCAAAAGCGTTTTCCGATAAGCATCACGTTTATCTGGTGGATCAGCGTAATCATGGTCAATCGCCACACACGGATTCGCATACTTATGAGGAAATGGCGGAAGATTTGTTCGAATTCTTTCAGCAAAATGATTTGAAAGATGCTGTTCTAATCGGCCATTCGATGGGTGGAAAAACCGCCTTAAAATTTGCGGGTAAACATTCTGATTTGCTCAAAAAACTTGTGATTGTTGATATGGGTGTAAAAACATTTCCTGTTCACCATGACCTAATTATCCGTGCCATGCAAGCTTTGGATTTGAACACTATTTCATCGCGAAGCGAGGCAGAAGAACAACTTCACTTTTTGCTTGACGAAGAAGAAAGCACCATTCAATTTCTACTGAAAAACATCTATCGCGAGAAGCAGGAAGATGGTTCCACGAATTATGCTTGGCGCTTCAATTTGGATGTATTGTCCGATGACATCGAGGAAATGGGGCTGCCTATTCTGACAGGCTCTGATGTTGACACACTCTTCCTCTACGGAACGCAATCGAAATACGTTTTGGAGGATGACAAACCCGAAATTCTTTCGCTCTTCCCAAATACAACTTTCAAGAGTTTGAACACAGGACATTGGATGCATGCGCAAGATCCAGAGGGTTTTGTAAAAACGGTGAAGCTTTTCGTTGATTGAAACAAAAAAGCCGCTGACCTTACGGTCAACGGCTTTTTCTTTGTCGCCCTGAACTTGTTTCAGGGTCTAACCAATAGCTACTGAAATAAACTCAGTATGACGAATTCTACTATTGAAGAACCACCTTCAAAGCAGAGCTTCCTTTTTCGCCTTTAAGAACCATGTGGTAAATACCAGCATCCAATCTTGAAAGATCAAAACTTTCTCTTGAGATTCCTGAGTTGAAATTTGATGTTTGCGTTGAAATATGACGACCTGCAACATCCATTACTTCGATTGTCAATTCTTGTGTTTCAACCAAATTGAGGTTTAGCGTTACCATTCCGTTTGATGGGTTTGGAGAGACTGAGAAACTTCCTTCAAGCGCAGCTTCCGCAATTCCATTAGGTCCGCATGGGCCAGGATTTGGGATGTAACTCAACGTCTCAAAATCGATGTAGCAAACCCAGTTCACACTATCCACAAATGGGTTTCTGTTGCCTTGCTCACTTTCGATAAAATCGTTTCGTGCAATTTCCCAAGCATCTGGCGGGTCTTGCCAATGCCAAGCTTTCAGTACATCTTGGTCTTGACCGTACTGAACAATGAAATCAATTGGATTTGGCAATTCCCAAGTTCCAGCCGTTCCATTCCATTTTGTGGCCATGTAGAAGATTGCACGAGCAGCATCTCCTTTGTGCTGATCGCGCGGTTCGTACACACGGTTTCCGCTTGCATCATCGCCATATTCCGCAGCTAAAAATGAGCTCGCTTGAGATACAACATTACCCAATGGGCGATTGCTTCTTACTGCATTTGCATTGTTTTGATGTGTTGGAAATAGGTTATGCAAATCTGAATACTCATCACCATCTTGGTCTGGAAATGCGGGCATCCAACTGTGCGGCCATGTGTGTTCTCGGCTCATTACATCATAAAAGAATGCTCCTGTGTACAAATACTGAAACCCAGAATAAACACAGGTAAGAACATTCTGACCACCGGTAGTGTCGCGGTGGGCAAACTGATCTATCATAATAGGAGCGTAGCTTCCGTAGAAAATTTGA
>JBDNJH010000299.1:0-2732 GCA_041687875.1 Flavobacteriales bacterium
GATGGAAATTCAATGATCTCTGAATTCAGATTCTCCGAAATAAAACTGTAGCCGCCAAGTTCCACATCAGACTCCTTCTCATCGCCAATAAGCATGTTCAGATGGCCAATTCCGTTCTCGCAATAGATAGCTTTTCCTTGCAAGAGAACTCGGTAAGGTCTTCCATCCATTACCCGATAAAGCTGCTCTCCGATGGTAAAACCCCAGACGGTTGTCACTTTCACTTTGCTTTCGTCCTTCTTTTTTACCCTGAAAAAAAGATGAAGTGAACCCATCGTCCAATCGTATCCAATGAATTCATACAGCGACTTCCCGCTCTTGTTCTGGTAATCAGCGTAGGTTTCATAGATGGTAAGTGAGAAATCATCCTTCGCCAAAGATTGGAAGGAGATGGCTGTAAAAAGGAAAAAGGATAAAAGGTATTTCATGGTTTGGATAAGCTTAGATGTGAATAGTTTTTGTTAAGAACCAACTGCCCGAAAATAAGAAAACCCTTCCCGTTTCCGAGAAGGGTTTTAAAATTAGGATTTGATGTATCGAGCTGGTTAGGGTTTGATGCATCAAACAGCTGGTTAGGGCTTGATTCATCAAGCCCTAACTACGCTTTCTGCGAGACCTTTGGCGCAGCGGCCATAATCTCCTCATTCGCCATGTCAGCGTACTGCTCAAAGTTCTTCACGAACGAAGCAGCCAATTTCTCAGCTTTTGAATCGTAAGCAGCCGTATCGGCCCAGGTTCCACGTGGGTTTAGCAACTCAGTTGGTACATCTGGACAAGAAGTTGGCATGGCCAATCCGAAAATGCTGTGTGTTTTGAACTCAACCGTATCAAGCGTGCCGTTCATTGCAGCAGTAATCATCGCCCGAGTATATTTCAATTTGATACGGCTTCCAGTTCCGTAAGCACCGCCAGACCAACCTGTGTTGATTAACCATACATTTACCTTGTGCTCTTTCAATTTCTCACCCAAAAGCTCCGCATAACGCGTTGCTGGAAGTGGAAGGAAAGCCTCACCAAATCCAGCAGAGAAAGTTTGTTGTGGCTCAGTTACACCAACTTCAGTTCCAGCGACTTTTGCTGTGTAACCAGAGATGAAATAATACATCGCCTGTCCTGTAGTAAGCTTTGAAATAGGAGGGAGGATACCGAACGCATCTGCCGTGAGTAGGAAAATGTTCTTTGGATTCTTTCCATAAGACGGGTTCATCACATTATCAATGTGATTGATTGGATACGCAGCACGTGTATTCTCCGTTTTCTTAACATTTTCGTAGTCAACCGTGCTTGTTCCTTCATAGAAATTGATGTTTTCTACCAAAGATCCGAACTTGATTGCGTCAAAAATCTGTGACTCTTTCTCTCTCGTTAGGTCGATACACTTAGCGTAACAACCACCTTCAAAGTTGAAAATGGTATCACCATCCCAACCGTGTTCATCGTCACCAATAAGTTTTCTTTCCGGGTCAGCAGAAAGCGTTGTTTTTCCAGTACCAGAAAGACCGAAGAAAATAGCGGTATCGCCATCTTTTCCAACGTTGGCAGAGCAGTGCATAGAAAGCACGTTTTTTTCGTGCGGAAGTACAAAATTCAAAACCGAGAAAATTCCCTTTTTGATCTCACCCGTGTAAGCTGTTCCACCAATCAGAATCATCTTCTTTGTGAAATTCAATACGGCAAAATTGTGCTGACGTGTTCCGTCAGTTTCTGGATTGGCATGAAAACCTGGAGCACATATAATTGTCCACTCAGGATCAAAATTCGCGACCTCTTCGGCAGTTGGACGCAAGAAAAGATTGTTTGCAAACAAGTTGCTCCAAGGAAGCTCCGTTGCAACACGGATATTCACTCGGTGCTTCTCGCTAGCGCAAGCATACGCATCGCGCACATACACCTCTTTACCCTGAAAATAAGTACAAACCTTCTCGTAAAGATGGTCGAATTTCTCAGGAGTAAACTTGATATTGATGTTGCCCCAAGCAACAGCATTCTCCGTTTTTTCATCACAAACAATGAAACGGTCTTTGGGCGAACGCCCCGTGAACTCACCCGTATCAACAGCCAAAGCACCTGTGTCTGTCAGGACACCCATTCCGTTGATAATTGTTTCTTCAACAAGCTCAGCGGGCGTCAAATTCCAATAAGCCGCAGCTACGTTTTTCAAGCCAAGGTCTGCAACCGTTGCACCTTCAGACTTTCTTCCGTATTCATCCATTTGTATTGTTTTCGTTTTTGAAAAGAGAGGCGCAAAGGTAAACCTAAAATGCTTTCTGCGAACTTGTTTTGTGTCCGATGCAGGTCAGTTTTCCACAAGCAATGCACCGTTGATTTTTTGGTTTTGGGCGTTTCCCCGAAGAAAGATCGGGGCCGGGCTTTGTGCTGTATCTTTTCTTCGTTCCTCAGAAAAGGATGCCGCTCCAATCCCTAACGCACGCCACCTGCCAGCCTATCAATTCAGAAATATTCAGGTTTCAATAAATCTCTGGTTGTCCATCTCTACAAGAAAATCCGCGTAATCCGCGACATCCGTGTGCCATCCCCTTCCATCCTAAATCCCATAGATCACCCCATACTTCTTTTGGGCGTAATCCATAAAGGCAACCTCTAATAATTACCATTTGAGTCAAGCACTCTTTATTTGAGTGCGATTCAAATTTCAAGATTTATTTCACCTTTTAATTATTCAGTCGCTCGTTTTGTTTACTTCGTTAATTATCAACAAGTTATGATTTCAA
>JBDNJH010000300.1:0-2799 GCA_041687875.1 Flavobacteriales bacterium
ACGCAAAGGTCGCAGAGATTATTTAACCACAGAGAACACGAAGACAGGCACAGAGTTCACTGACAAAGATCAGCGTAAATCCGCCCAATCTGTGTCATCCGCGTTCTATCCAATTTTCGCCAATTCGCTTTTCAGGTGGTCTATGACCTTTACTTCGGTAATGTCAACTCCTTTTTTCTCTCCAAGGAAAAACGAAATCCAATCACCAATATGAATAAGATAGAGCGCACGTTGCAAATCGCTTGTGCCTTTTGACCAGATTTCAACGGTTGTATCTGTGTACTCGGCAAATGTTTTCTTATTGATTTCCATTCGTGCTTGAATGTTCTTGAAATCTGTTTCATTTCGAAAGATTACCACTGCCAAATCGTCATTTTTGGTTCTCCAGCCAACCAATTCATTGTGGTTCATTTCTGGAATAACGTGATGCCAGCAAAGCATTTTGGCGTTCTCGTTTATCTGTTGTCGGAACCGCGTTGCCACGCCCCCGAAACCATCCGCAGCATAGATGACAGGAATTTTGCCAAATAGCTTTTCTGTTACTTCCTTAGCTTCTTGTTGGATGGCCGTTTCGTTGTCGTCCAAAAGTTTGATGGCCGCTTCCAATCCTTTTTCAAACTTCTTAGAAATGATGTCGTGCGCGTGCAACGCATAAAGTACTTCTGGAAACGAAAGCCCAAAGCTGGCTCGTGGTGGCTGTCCTCCAGGAATTTCGATAAAATCCCAATGACGAGCTTCGGCCATTTTCTTCAATTTTCCTCCACTTGAAATGACAATAATCTTTGCCCCTTTTTCATGCGCCAATTCTGTAGCACTTACCGTTTCTTCTGTGTTTCCTGAGTATGAACAGGCTATGAAAAGCGTTTCATCATCCACAAATGCTGGGATGAAATAACCATTGTTTGTCGTAATTGGAATTCGTGCTTCCGAAGCAATTATCTCCGCAGCAATTGTTCCACCAATACCAGAACCTCCAAGGCCCGAAATCAGCACATTCGATAATTTTCGTCTTTTCTCCAATCGAGAATACGAATTGCCAATGACGATTGCGTGTGCAATCTGATTTGAGAAATCCTTAATAAGTTCTTTCATGCTTAATTAATGTCTTTTGCTACCACGGGAAGCCGCACAAAACTACCGTTTTCGCCTCCTGTTTTAATGTTGATTCTTTCTGGCCTGATGTCCTCTGCTGGAATATCGAAATGGTCCTTATCGGCCACGCCTACTGCTACGCGGATTCGGTTTCCTGCTTTAATCGTATAACTGGTTGGAATAAGGTCAATTACCGTCTGAGTGAATTCGTCAGGTTGTAGACTAATCATATCTTCCTCTTTGTAAGAGTGCTGCGGATAGCAGGTCTTGTAATCCGGATTGTCAGTCATTGCCGCAAAATCCAAATCAAGCATTCCTTCGGTGATGTAACGACTTGTGCCATCAGGCAAAACTTCCTCTAGATACACGAACAAATGACCTCTTCCTGTGCTGGTGCTCACGTTCAAATGAAATGCTGGATGACCCGTGATTTCCATGTCTTTGTCGAGAACGGGGCCGTCAAAAACTTCCATCAGGTTGTCCTGCGCATTACGCGGTCCGTAATACGTGTCTTCATACTTATAAAGGATTGTTAGCGAGTTCCAGCGTGTACCTCCGCCCTTCTCGCCATAACCCGTTGTAGTGGCGTAATCGCAGTAGTGCTCAATACTCTTTTCTTCGGCAATTTTGGTTGCTGTAAGCCTTTCTTTAGACATAAACATATCCACAGGTTTCACATTCTTTGGAGGCCATGTTTCGGAGGTTTTCCATTGCTGCTCTCCCATGGTGAAGTAGTTGATTGTTGCTTCCTTATCCAAGCCAGTGTCAATTCCTTTTACATGTTGGTCTAAAAAGCGCAGAATCTCCAACTTGATGTTCAGTTCCTTGGTTTTCGTTCCTGTGAAATTGGTGAAGTACTGCCCTGGTCCGTGATCCCAAGGGCCGACCATTACACGCTTGGTATTTGACGTGTTCCAAAGTCCTTTAAAAACAGAGTTAGGAAGTGCGCCATCAAACCAACCACCAATGCGAAAAATAGGAACACCGCTTGCCTCCACATCTTTTACTCTGGTGTGAATACTGCAATCATCAGCAGTTAATTCTGCACCATAACCACGATCTGGTTCATCGCGTGCGCGGATGCGGTACAGCCCAGCAAAAATGTCGTAATTATTATGCTGTGCCATGGCTTCCTGAAGCTGAATTCCCTTCTTATCACCATCAACAGGACTTGGCCATTTCACAAAGGTTTTCACCTTTTTACCCAGAGGAGCAAGTTCGTTTTGGTCCAAGGCGTTTGTCGTCAACCTCCATTCCTTTACAAACGGAGTTTGGCGGATGCCGCCTGGATAAACGATGTCGGCATAAAGGTCCCAGATATCGCTTCGCGGAACACAGGCTTTAAGCGATGTGTGCTTGGTAATTAGCGCCAGTTCTGCGGTTGTACCAGTATAGGAAATTCCTGTTGTTGCCGTCTTTCCGTCAGACCATGGTTCTTTCACAATCCAATCGAGCATTTGGCCCATGTCGTCAACTTCTTGCGGAGAAAACTCCATGTCGCGATGACCATAAGATGCTCCCGTTCCGCGTAAATCAACAATCGCCACAGCATAACCGTGTGAATTGAAGGCAACCTCTAATAATTACCATTTGAGTCAAGCACTCTTTATTTGAGTGCGATTCAAATTTCAAGATTTATTTCACCTTTTAATTATTCAGTCGCTCGTTTTGTTTACTTCGTTAATTATCAACAAGTTATGATTTCAA
>JBDNJH010000066.1:0-4147 GCA_041687875.1 Flavobacteriales bacterium
TAGAAGCTCCCAATTGGTCTCCGTCTGCGCTAAGATGGAGGAGAGGCACTCGTTAAGAAACGGACCAGCGTTCTTGCAGGGAAGAATGATGGAAATACGCAGATTATCCGAGGTCAATTCTTCACCAGTTTAACCGTCTCCCGATAATTTTCTGAGACAAGTTCTAGGATGTAAACACCTGCATTCAGTCCATTGGAACTAAGGTTCAGTCTGCCGTTTGTCACGGTTTCTGTGTGCACCAATTGACCAACCGTGTTGTAGAGGTTTGCATTGAATGGATTGTTGGAGATAATTCTGACAGTGCCGTTTCCACTCGTGAAACCAGCCGTGTTGTAAACCTCAAAGAATCTAGGCTTCGGATTCACGTCCTCAATTCCAATAAACCATGGCACAAGTCCACGGTCAAACATCCGCTGATGAATAGGAGTGAAATTGGCGCCACCAAACAGAAGTGTATCCGCTTGAATAAAGAGCAAAGCCGCCTGTGGCATGGTCATTCCAGCCGAAAAACTGTAGGCGGTCTGAATCATGATGGCATCAGTTGCTTCGCGGCCAATGTCGCCCCAGATCTGCATTAATGTAGCCGACCAAATATCTGCATCAGTGTATAAGTTATTGTTTAGGTCTTCTGGGTAATGGTCTGTACTTGAAGAACTTCTACCGTTCCAATATTGGTTATGACCATCCCATGTAAATACATCACTCCAACGATTTGGGCTTAGAAATCGTGAGTAAGATGAAGCAAAATAATCGCCAGTCGCTTCGTCTAAAGTTTGTCGTTGTGTACCAGAGTTCGTTCCTGGTGCAGCCGAATTTGTAATGGCGTGGCCATATTCATGAATGATGACATCGGCATCTTCTGCATCATCAACACCACCTTCACCAAATTGCAGTCGTGGCGGACTAAAACCCGCATTGAAATTGGAATTGTCGCTTCCGCTCAAGGCGTGGGCATCTACCACAATCGGGTAATTCACAATATTGTTGAAGCCCAAGGATTGAATGTAATTCTGAAAATAACTGATGTGATAGAAGGCGTTCGCATCCTCAAATTCTGATTCAGACCGCGTGAAATTGAACTCAGGAATCAGACTATACGCTGGAGTTGTTGCAGGCAATGAGACCTCTTTTATTTGTACATAATCGTTCCGAAGGAAGAAGGTATCGTTCTCCAAAGTTGCCATCGCCTGAACGGGAATCCGCTCGGCATTCAGTTGCAGTACATCCTGATCGGAATTATCGACATAAGGAGCACCGTAGTTCACATTTGCCGTAGTCAGCGGATCAGGATTAAATACCCATAGCGTAACCACAGAATCTTGAGGCGCAGCGTATGAAAGCAGGTCGTTCTGGTAGATCACCTTGGCGTTCTTGTCCAACACCAGTTCGTAGTATCTGTCCGAAGTTTCAACCACTTCCAAGCGGATTACTGGAATCATTTCTCCTTCATATTCCATGTACATTTCATCCAAATCATAATGATGCAACTTGCCATTGTTCGGTTGGTTGTAATGCACCATCAACCCTTGGTGATAAGCCGTATGGTTTGGGAAATCGGCATCCACTTGCTCAGGAACGGAGAATGTATGGTCGAAGGTGCTTAGAATGTGCCCAGCATTATCAATGTTCATCTTCACTGCACCACGAAAAACCTTCTTTCCGTTGATGGTCTGTGCAAAACGGTAGTGCTTCCCTTTCGGACTGTGAACTTCATCCTCAAGTTCAATGCCTACCAATCCGTTCTTGAGGTTTGGAATTGTATGGAGCAGATACTGCTTTACGGCTTCTTCGGTATTTAGAACCGAAGCAGAAGTCGGCATCCAGAAAGCTTCTTTTCTGTCGATGGGTTGTGCTGCATCATCTTCAGCAATCCATTTCTGAGCAAGTGTTGTAAACGGTAATAAGGTAAAAAGCAGAATCCAGCGCATTAAACAAAGGTACGAACCCTCCCCGCTTGTTTCCCTGAGGAACGAAGGGTCTATTTTTTCTAAAGCTAAATAAGAGATGCTTCGTTCCTCAGCGAAGCACTTAGCAGGTAGTGTAGGATTCGTTTGTTTCCCTGAGGTATGAAGGGTCTCTCTTCCGAGGAAACAAAGGAAGTTACTGCTTCAACTGCTCCACCACCAATTCGTACAGACCATCAAACGAACTGGCGCGGCCAATCCATCTTAGGTTCTCATCAAAAAGGAACAACGATGGAGTGGAAGTGACTCCGAATTTCTCCAGACTTTCACTATCCCAGCCTTTCATGTCGTTCACATTGTACCAATCGAGGTCGTTTGTTTTGATGGCATTGAGCCAATCAGCTTTGGAAGTGTCAAGAGAGATGGCGTAGACACCAAGGTCACCTTTCATCTGGTCGAACAGTGCTTTTAACTTCGGAATCTCGCGGATGCAATGCGAACATCCAGAAGACCAGAAAACAACCACGTTTATCTTCCCAGCAAGGGCGGATGTGGGAACATAATGTCCTGTTTCGTTCGGAATCTTCATGGATGGGATTTCACTTCCCGATTGGAACTTCACCATCTTGGTAATCTTCGCAAGCGTTTCCTTTGAAAGCGGCAGCTCGCAGCTTCCGAGATATTTGCGGTTCACGTAGTCCACATATTCAGAGGCTTCCTTATCCGCAAAGAAATCTATGAGCAGGTCGATGAGAAATGCTTGCACCTTTGGGTCTGTCTCCGCTCTTCCAAGCAGCAGGTCAACCGCCTTCTGAATTCCTATCTCCGAACGTTCGGTGTAGCTGTAGAGGTACTCTAAAATCTTATTTGATAAGAACGGACTAGTGATGATGCGTGCATCCGAAAAGTCGATGTAATCGAAGTAATGCACGTGACTAAAGGCCGGGTCGTTGTCAAACGCTTTGTCCCACTCTGGTTTCTGAGTCCGAAGCGGAATCCTGTCCAATTGAGCCAGCACTTGTGCCGTATAACTCTCTGGAAAGAGGTTGTTCAACAATCCCAACGAGTTGTTGTAGGCATCCGCCACGCGGTGATAGGCCTTATTGAGCGAATCGGAAACGGCTGCATGGCGCGGCACAAAGGGAGAGAGGTATTCCATGGCAAACGTAATTGTATCCATGTTTTTCGAATACACATCCGAAAGGTTCATCATGATATTAAAGGCATCGTTCTCCTTCGAACCATCAGCTTTGAACGCCATGCCTTTTCCGCTTTCGTAAATGTGGGCGGTTATGTTTTCCTGATTGATGAGAATGAACTGAAACGATTCGAGCGTGGCCACATCAATGACATAAACACCATCCGTAAAGCGCTTGTCGTAAGCGAAGCTGATCTCTGCCTCGCCACGGTAGCGCACGCTGTCTAGCGGAATCTGCATATCTCCCAGATATTTTGATAGCCTGATTGTGCTACCAACGGGCTTTGTGTCCATCACCAGTTTGAGCTTGTTTTGACCAAAAGTGGAAAGCGAAACAAAAAGTAATGGCAGTAACAGGATATTTTTCATGCAATGGCGATAAGGGCGATGGAAACTACGGCAAGCGAAATCCCGATCCAGTTTAGTTTTGAAAGTCGTTCGGAGAACAGCAATATGGCAAGCAAGGTACTTAGAAGTACGATTCCTGTATTGTTGATGGGGAAAACCACCGTGCTTTCGAGGTTGGGTAGATTGAGGGCTTGCAATAGAAAATGAATGGAGAAGTAGTTGGGAATGCCCAGCGCAAACCCAGCCACAATGCTTTTTATTTGGAGCGTAACGCCTTTAAAGAGGCGGTTTCCGATGGTTATCAAACTCCCAATGGTGGCAGCAATAGCGAACAAGGAAGCTGAAAAGACTTCAATTTCCCCTTCTCCAAGCTGTGTTTTCTGAACGAATTTCAAGATGGTATCGAGAAATCCGCTTCCAAGGAAGATGAGGATGGGGAGGAACAGATACTTTTTATCGAGAACCACTCCATCAGAGCTGCGAATGGTAACAAGTGTTACTGCAACGATGGCGAGTAGGATTCCCACGATTTTCAATCCGGCCAACGATTCTTGATAGAGAATGAAACCGGCTGTAACGGGAATGACCAGCGACATCTTGTTTGCCACCGAACTGACTGCCACGCCCACTTTCTGTGAGGAAATGGCCATAATGTAAAACACTCCGATGAAGGAAGAGCCGAGAATCAGCGCATTCA
>JBDNJH010000301.1:0-3038 GCA_041687875.1 Flavobacteriales bacterium
GACGGCTTGGATGGGCTTGATGTTTTTTCAGACACGTTTCCCGCTGGCACTCTTTCTGGCGCACCTAAGTATCGGGCCATGCAGATTATTGATGAGAACGAAAAAACCTCGCGCAATTTCTACGGTGGCGCCATCGGTTTCATTGGTTTTGATGGCACAATTAATCAGGCAATTATTATTCGCTCCGCTTTGAGCAAGAACAATACGTTGCTCTATCAAGCGGGCGCAGGAATCGTTGCAGGAAGCACGCCCGAAGGCGAGTTGGACGAAGTTGATAATAAGGTGGCGGCACTCAGAAAGGCCATCAAAAAAGCGCAGGAACTATGAAGGTGCTAGTGCTCGATAATTACGATAGTTTCACCTACAACTTGGTGTATTTGCTGAGGCAGATGGATCTTGAATTGGAAGTCCATCGCAACGATAGGATTACGCCAGAACAGGCGTTGGCGTTCCGAACCATCATTCTTTCTCCTGGGCCAGGAATTCCTTCCGAGGCTGGAAATATGCCCGACATAATTGCAAAATGCGTTGGCCAAGTTCCAATTCTTGGCATTTGTTTGGGGCATCAGGCCATTGCCGAATTTGTGGGTGCATCGCTCATAAATCGGTCTTTGGTTCTCCATGGTGTTCAACATGAAATGGAGATTACCGCGCCCGAATCAGCACTGTTCAAAGGGTTAAATAATAAGTTATTGGTCGGGCGTTATCATTCGTGGGAGGTGGATAAAAAAAGCCTTCCAGATTCTATGAAGGTTACCGCTATTGACGACCAAGGATGTGTGCTGGCAATGGAAGATTTAGAAAGGAAACTCTACGGATTACAGTTTCATCCCGAAAGCATTATGACTCCCGAAGGTCCAGCAATGGTGCGGAATTTCATCCATTCCTGTCAACTGAAAGCGACATGAAACAACTGCTCGAACGCTTATTCCAGTATCAGCATTTGACTCGAACCGAGGCCAAAGAGGTGCTGGGTCATATCTCCGAAGGGAAATTCAATCCAACTCAGGTAAGTGCATTTTTAACTGTTTTTCGAATGCGCAGCATTCATGTGGAGGAGCTGATTGGGTTTCGGGACTGCATGCGCGAACGCTGCAATCACATTGACCTAAACGAATTTGATCCAGTCGATCTTTGCGGTACGGGTGGTGATGGTAAAGACACGTTCAACATCAGCACCTTGGCTAGTTTTGTGGTTGCAGGAGCTGGATATAAAGTTGCTAAACATGGTAATTACGGGGTAAGTTCTGCCTGTGGTTCCTCAAACTTGATGGAGCATTTAGGTTATCGTTTTACCGATAATGCAGATGTACTCCGAAGACAGATAGACCAAAGCGGAATTTGCTTTCTGCACGCCCCTTTGTTCCATCCAGCAATGAAAAATGTGGCACCTATCCGAAAAGATATGGGTGTACATACGTTTTTCAATATGCTAGGGCCGATGGTCAATCCAAGTTTTCCGAAGCGGCAAATGGTTGGCGTATTTTCCTTGGAATTGCTGCGCTATTACAAACACATAATGGAAATGGAGGATGCCAGTTATCGGATTGTCCATTCATTGGATGGTTATGACGAACTGAGCCTAACAAGCGATGCGATGGTGGTTTCTCTAACGGGAGACAGAATCCTCCGCGCCAGCGAATTAACCGCAGAACCAGTTACTGCCGAATCGCTTCACGGAGGAAAGGCAATTGCCGAATCTGCAACGATTTTCATGTCCATTCTCAGCGGAAACGGAACACGCGAACAGAATACCGTGGTGGCCGCGAACGCTGCCATGGCCATGCAATGCTATCATCCTGAAAAGACGATTTCTGAGTTGATGGAAATGGCCAAAGAGTCGCTCTTGAGCGGTCGCGCACTAAACGCACTTAAAAACCTTATATCGTTATGAAAAACATCTTGGAAGAAATTGTGGCGCACAAGAAAAAGGAGGTGCAGCAACAAATGGAATTGGTGCCGACCAAGCTACTGGAGCGAAGCATTTACTTCGGAACGGATGTCGTATCCATGAAGCAATATCTGCTGCGCGATGATAAAGTCGGCATCATTGCCGAAATAAAACGGGCATCGCCCAGCACGGGCATCATCAAACAGCATATTGATGTGGAGCAACTCAGCATTTCGTACATGCAGGCGGGCGCATCGGCCCTTTCTGTGCTTACCGATTCCAAGTTTTTTGGCGGTTCGGATGCTGATCTGGAAATAGCCCGTAAGTTCAATTACTGCCCCATTTTGCGTAAAGATTTTATTGTGGATGAATACCAATTGGTGCAGGCCAAAAGCATTGGTGCAGATTGCATTCTGCTTATTGCTGCCTGTCTCAGCCCGACCGCGTGTCAGCAATTGGCGGCATTCGCTAAATCTTTAGGATTGGAAGTGCTTTTAGAAGTGCACGACCAGAAGGAGATAGAAACACATTTCAATCCGAACGTGGATCTTTTAGGAGTGAACAACCGCGACCTGCGCGATTTTACAACCGATATAAATACCAGCATTCGATTGGCGGAATTCATGCCAAAGGATACGGTAAAGGTGAGCGAAAGCGGAATTACCAATGCTGCTCATGTCATCGAATTGAAAAAAGCGGGGTTCAGCGGATTCCTAATCGGAGGACACTTTATGAAGCACGAACTGCCTGGTGTTGCCTGTCGTGAGCTGATTGCAGAATGCACAAGAATAACGGCATGAAACTCAAAGTCTGCGGTATGAGATTTTCTCAGAATATTGAAGCGGTAGCACACTTGAATCCCGATTTTATGGGGTTCATCTTCTATCCTAAATCAAAGCGATTTGTAAGGAAGGATGAAGTGAAGGATTCAATTGCAAAACTCGATACGAGTATTTCCAAGGTCGGTGTTTTTGTCAACCAGCCATTTGAGGATGTGTTGCATACATGCAAATTTCTTCATCTTGAGTTCGCGCAGCTTCACGGAAACGAGCCATTGGAATATGCTCAGCGTTTGAAAGAAAACGGAATCGGAATCATCAAAGTGTTTCATATTACCAATGATTTCAATTGGGAGGAAACGGAAAAA
>JBDNJH010000006.1:0-3295 GCA_041687875.1 Flavobacteriales bacterium
AGCACCCCGTCTGTCATTCCGAGGTACGAGGAATCTCGTTATTAAACCTTCACCAGTTAGCTTCCACTCAATACTCTGTGAGACCCTTCAGTTCCTTCGATAAAAACTCAGGACAGGCAGGGTGACAAACGGATACTGCAAAAACCACTTGTTTCCCTGTGGTACGGCCTGTGCAGAGCACAGTAAAACGAGAAAGATTAAAGTTGGCAGCCACTTTCTAGGCAATCACCCTGCAAAGGAGGGGTGTCCCGATTTATCGGGACGGGGTGGTCAATTCACAAATACCGCGATGAGCTGATGGCAACTTTACGGACTATCTTTTACTTATTACTCAAAAAACATCCCAATCACCCAGTGTAAGCAGCCAGTTATTTTCCGTCTGAATTGATTCGGCTTTCATATCACTTGAACTTCTGCTCAATAAATTCAAAACTCGAGGATTCACTTTTGCAGGAATCTGGTAGAATCCAATCTTCTTAAAAGAGGTTAGGGCAGGAGCAATACCCGAAACGAACAATAGATTGAATTGTGAGCCAATGTGTTCGGGTTGCTTACGAACTTGATTTATCAGGTAGAGTAATGCGTTTTCGTTCCCGTTTGTAAATGCAAAATCCATAATGAGTAAGGATGGATTGCCCAACATTTCATCCTCTTTCAAAACCAAGATGGCTGTTAGTTTTTCCGCTTCGCGAAGCGAAAGAACGTGATGCTTACCCCGAACAGATTTCAAATACCGCCAATTCAACCATGCTTTATCACGAATCAAATGATTCGGAAATTGAGTTGAGTATTCAGAAAAGACAGCTTCCACTTCATCCGTTATTTCAGTAATCAGTTCAAGCTTGGCATGTGCCAACTTAGGATTGCTAGCCAGCAGATTGATAAAACCATCTGCAAACCAACCTGCGATTTTCTCCAGACCTAAAAGGTTGATTTTACTTCGGAGAATTCCGCTAGAACTAACGGGTCGTATGTAAGCCGGAACGGCTGATACAATCTTGAAATCATTGTATTTCAAGAACGTTCGAATGCTCTTATCGTTCGGAAACGTGTAAATCAAATCAACATCTGACTGGTCTAAATCCTTGTTGGCGAATTCGGCCAATTGCCTGAAAAGCCCAAACCCACGGTAATTTGGGTTTACTGCAACGTCCTGAATGTTGCCAATCAGTTTTTCTTCCCCATTTACAGAACAACGGTAAACAGGAACGTGGTAATAGCCAATGATTTTCTCTGCGTCCCACGCAGCATACACATAACTTTTACCTGTTGGAAGTTGCTTGTACTGCCAATCCCAATACGCTTGATTGTAAATCTCAACGTTGTGCGCGCCAACTTCGGTAAGAATGTTGCGAATTTCAGATACGAGCAGCGCTTGCTGCTCGGGCTCAATCCTTGAGAATCTCAATGCTGTACTCATTGACTTCTCTTTGTTCTTTGTATTGTTTCACCACGTTGCTTACCGTATCAAACTTGAACTGCCCTAGCAGTTTATCCGTAAACGGAATGGTTTTGCTCAATCGCGTGTAATGCGTGATTTTGGCTTTGCGTTCCATAGCTACCACCGGATGATGTGGGTCGTATTCCCATGGGTGAATGTAAAACATGTTGGGCTTGCCTTCTTTGGCGCGCTGCTTCAATCCATTGCTGGTAAGCATGTACGGGAATAAGCGGAAATAGGCCCCACCAATTCCTAAATTTTTTGTCAGCAGTTTAAAGGTGGAAACAGGAAATTCGGTCATGCCGTTTTCCTTGATGGTAAAGATTTCGTCTGGCGTGGTAGAAATGCCATAGCGCCATGTTTTTACAGGCGAAATAGAGCAATCAATCGTGTAGCCTTCTTCTTTAAGCACATCCAGCGCCCAAAGCGACTTGTTTGTAATGGAGAAAAAGGGAGCGCGAAAAGCAACCACTTCTGTTCCTGAAATATCCTCTAATATCTTCTTGGTCTTGCTGATTTCCTCTCGGAATGCTTCTGGAGTTAGGTCATAAACCTTCTCGTGCGAATAACCGTGTGAGGCCATTTCGTGACCAGCATTGGTTATCTCCTTGATAAGTTCAGGATATTTCTCCCCAATCCAGCCTAAGGTGAAGAATGTGGCTTTGGTGTTGTGCTTATCCAAAAGCTCAAGCAATGGGTCGACACCTTTTCTAATTCTATCGGTATGCTTGCTCCAAGATTCAAACGGGAGTTCAATTCCTTGGTACCAATCTTCAAGATCTACACTAAATGCGTTCATGGCGACAAGGTAATTAGCTAATTGGCTAATTAGCTAATCAGAGACTCAACTCATTTTAACCGTCACATGAATGCAATTTCCTTCTGGACACAATAATATTTTTCCTTCTTTTTGGAAGTCTTTGAGAACAGTTTCAAACGCTTTTCGGGCGGTGTGACAATTTTCGGCTCCATCAATTTTCCAAATATCGAAAGATGCTCCATAGCAGTGAGCCGATACTTTCTTGGTGGCATTGCGCCCATGAGCCGACTTCAGTAGCTTCTTTTGCTGCTCGAGCGTGCGGCTTAATGAGCTGATATGGAAAACACTTCCTTCTGCTGTAGTTCCTTCTACTTTTTCGGAATAGGCATTTCCCATTGCGATTAAAACCTTGTACGCCTCGCGATTCAAATAAGCATGACTGTGCGTGAGTTTGTGTTTATCAATCACAAAACCTTCTTCGTCTTCCACTTCCACCATGGTAGACAGACTTTTGATTTTGTCGTCAGTAAGTAGAATCCCGTTGTTCAGCTTTTTAGCCTGTTCGCGATGACGGTCGTAATGATTGCGTTTGAACTTGATAGAATGATTGGTGCAGCTGCACAGTTCCTTTGGTTTGGTTGGCTTTGCTTCAACCTCAATAGTCTCAATTGGCTGATTGACCAAAGCACCTTCCTGCACTTCATCGTAGGTCAGAAACATGTACACATAGCTTCCAGCTTTGTAAATGGCAAATAGCGAGAAGAGAAATATTAGCCCAAGCGCAGTATATACGAGCGCTTTTCGGAATAAGCGGGTACGCGATAGGCGACCGAACTTAGTACGTGGGGGCTTTTTCTGTTTCCGCGTCATCTATTACTGAACTCGCAATCTAAATCCAACTCCATGCACATTTTCAATACTGATGCGTTCGTCCTCTTTCAAATATTTTCGCAGTTTGGATATAAATACATCTAAACTTCTCCCAGTAAAATAATCGGCAGCACCCCAAACCGTGCTCAGAATAAGTTCGCGTTTCACCGTTTCATTCTCATACTGACAGAAAAGCTTTAGCACATCGGCTTCTTTTTGTGTCA
>JBDNJH010000302.1:0-3092 GCA_041687875.1 Flavobacteriales bacterium
TCGCCCTTCATCATCAAAATGTTTTCGCGATTACTGAAGTCGCCATCAGACCCCAGACTTTCCACATCCGTTCCAGAAGTATTCATCGAAATGACCTGTGTTTTGGATGTGCTGAGAAATGCACCAAGCAATATCATTCCAAAGCCAATGTGCGCCACAGATGCACCTGCAACTTTCACTTTGCCTTTCAATACACTAATCCAATAATTAAGATTGGCGATAATCAGGAAAACGGAAGTGAACAACATCACGATATACATGATATTGGTGTAATGCATCAAGTAGCCGATAATTGCCGTGAGAATAATGGATACTCCAATTGGCAGTAGCAGCGCATTTCGCCATGCTTTCGGGTCCGTTTTCTTGTATTTGAAATACTGCGTTACCGCGATGAGAATAGACAACATAATGGCCAGCGGAATCTGGAAACTGTTGTAATGTGCAATCGGGTCGAGTGGTGGAGCCAGGTTGGTTCCGAGAAGTTTGTTCCACACAGGTATGGACGTGGTGAACATGATTTGGAAAGAGGAAATAACCAGCACCAACGCCCCGATAAACATCCAAAACTCTCGCGAGTAAAGGCTGTCCTCATCTTTCGATTTTGGAATATCCTTCCACCGGACGATAAGTAGAATGATGGCAAGAAAAAGGAACGCCAGTAAGTAAACCAGTAGCTGCCCCGACATACCAAGATCGGTAAAAGCGTGAACGGAAGTCTCACCTAAAATTCCGCTTCGCGTGAGGAAGGTTGAATACAGAATAAGAATGAATGTTGAAACAGTCAGCGCAAACGTCATGATAAGCGATTGTCCGCGGTTCTTCTGAATAACCATTACGTGTGCAGCAGCAACCAGCGTTATCCACGGAACAAGACTCGAATTTTCCACAGGATCCCACGCCCAAAAACCACCAAAGCTTAATGCTTCATAGGCCCAAGCACCGCCCATCAGTATTCCTGTTCCGAGTATCATCACTCCGAAGTAAGTCCAAGGCAAAGCGGGCTTCATCCATTCGGTGTATTTCTTTTTCCAAAGACCCGCTATCGCGAAAGCAAACGGAACAAGTGTAGAAGCAAAACCAAGGAAAAGGGTGGGTGGATGAATGGTCATCCAATAGTTCTGCAACAGCGGATTAAGGCCGCGACCGTCCAATCTATCCAAGTAGGCTGCGTTCTGAAGGAACGGCAAATTCATAAAATCAGGATGCTCGCGAAGCAACAGGAATGGCGTGCTTCCAATACGGATTACATCACCCAGATTGATGCCCAGCACCATCGAAACCAAGAACATCTGCACCAAGGCAAAAACCGCCATCACGGGCGCTTCCCATGTCTTTGACGTTTTCATTAGAATGGCGCCCAATACGGCATGCCAGAACAGCCAAAGCAAAAAGCTTCCTTCCTGCCCTTCCCAAAAACTGGACATGATGTAGCGCATCGGCATCTCTGAATTGGAGTGCTGCCAGATATAATGATACTCAAACATGCCGTTGTAAAGCATGTAAAGTAGCGTTCCGATGATGCTAAAAACCGACAGGATGTGAAGACTGAAAGCGCTGCGCGAAAGGAGTTTCCAATCGCTGAATGCCTTGTCATTCTTGGCCGCAAAAGCGTAGCTGATGGCTGCAACAAGTGCAGAAACAAACGCTATAATAATGCTGATTTGGCCCAGCTGACCAGCCCAGAGATGTTCTCCGATGTAGTTTATTTCCATTAAGAATTAGCTGTTTCAGCAGTGAATTCCTGCATCTCCTCACTCTGACCTTCATTGTATTTAGAAGGGCATTTCATCAGGATTTTGGATGCTTGAAACGCATCATTTTCGTACTTACCAATCAACACGATTTGCTCCGAACGTTCAAAGTCCTGAGGCTTTGAGCCTGCAAAATGAACCCTGTGGTTATCACCTTTATTATCAATCATATTGAAAGCAAACAAGTTTGCATCAACCTCGGGATTGTAAGTCAATTCAGCCTCCTTGTCTAACTGCCCAACCACGTGGTATTCCATTCCTGGATTTTCAATTGCCTCGCTGAAATTGGAATAGGTGCTGCTATCCGCAACGGTAGTCATGATAGCTCCAATCGCAATGGCAATTACAAGGATGGCAAGGATGTGTGTCTTTTTCATTTTGCTGATACGAATTACGAATGAAAAACGGATATACTAATGAGGTTTAACCGCAAAGACGCAGAGTTTTCGCGGAGAACGCACCCTTGAAAATCATTCTGTAAAATCTGAGTAAATCTGTGCATCTGTGGCCTTGACATTTCTATTCGGTTTACCTCCCTTTGGGGGATTTAGGGGGCTTGTTCTTTTTCAATCTTGGTCAACCTACGGTCGATGGTTATGAGGTAAACAACGATACCCACGAAAATGATCGCGATAACGCCAACTACCACGTAAATTTTTCCGTTTTCGTGTAGCAAATCGGCCATTTCTACGTCTTGCGCGAATGCCGAGAAAGGCAGCAAAGCCATTAACCAAACGAGTATTCTATTCACGTTTTTCATAAAGCGATTATCTGTTTGTGTACCCAAAAGATTTTTGAAATGTGTCACCCTGAACTTGTTTCAGGGTCTGAATGCACTGAAGGATAGATGCTGATACGCCTGAGGCGCACAGCATGACTGGCTTTGTGAGTTGGGTAGGAAAACGCAAAATAGTCTTTCATTGATGTGACTTTGATAATCTGTTTTCCTCAATTGATTTTATCCTCACCCGAATATTGATGAACCAAACACCCAAAAGTGTCCAGCCAATAATGGCGGGATAAAAAACCATTCTCATGTTGCTATTGAGGTCGTAACCACCAAAACCAGGATTGCCACCGTTTCCGGGATGCAAACTGTCTGTCATTCGTGGTAGCACCATGATAAAAACCATAAACATGACATAAGCGAAGATGTTGTAAACAGCCGAAACACGACCTCGTTTCTGTTCTTCGTCCATGCTTCCACGGAGTACGGTGTAAGCCAAATAAACCAACATTCCCATGGCCACCCCATTCAATTTGGCATCGCCAGTCCAATACGTTCCCCACGTGTTCTTAGCCCAAAGCATTCCTGTTAGAAGACCAAGCACGCCCATAAAA
>JBDNJH010000303.1:0-19462 GCA_041687875.1 Flavobacteriales bacterium
AAAGGAGGAGGAAGAAAGGGGTTAGGAGATAGGAGATAGGAGTTAGAAGGGAGGAGTTAGGAGTTGGAAGAGAGCGAAATCCAATCGTTACAGCTCTTGGTGAGACGCTTCGTTCCTCAGCGAAGCACATAGCATCATGCTCCAGTGCTATCCGTTTGTTTCCCTGAGGAACGAAGGGTCTCCGACTGTCCGAATCATCCTCCGAGGAAGCAGTGGAAATCAGTAAGTCCGTATTTAATAACATATTTTCACTCGTGTTTTTCACGGGCGGAAAACGGTGATGGTATCGCTTTCCACCAGCTCGCTCCAATGCCCATCTCTATCGCGAATCATCACCTCAAACTGAAGCCTTTCTACACTATCGTTGCCAAGGATGAAAAGGTTATTCAATTTGATGGTAAGCCTTCCTTGTATCGGCACATTAGCATCAATGGGTGCTAAGGGTGCTACATGATATAGGTCTTCGAATTGCAAGCGGCTGTCCTTCACGCTCAATGACGTGACGTTGGGATCGAGGTGGCCGAGATCGCCATTGTAGTCGGAATAATCGAAAGTGATGGTGACCGTATCGGTGAATTCTTCCACCGTCATTGGTTCAACCACCAAGTTCGTTATTACGGGAATGTCGGAATGCTCCTCCTTGCAGGAAACCATGCACACCATGGTGACAAGAAAGATCAGTTTACGAATCTCCACGAGAAGTATTTCTTAATGTATAACTGGCTTCCATCTTGCGGTATCTGGGTTGTGTCAGATTGCAATGGATCCTTGATAAAGACGCGCATGTAATAGGTGCTATCTGCTGCAAACGAGTTGGTCGAAAAGCTGAACGAATGTTGAAAATCGGTTGGGTTGTTCTGGAAATCCTGATGCGTGACCGGGCTAGTCAATAGTTGAAGGTCGTATTCGGTGGCGGTGGTGTCTTCAAAAGTGATGATGCCGCTCATCTTCACCTTATTGTATGCCATTGAAGAAAGTGGAGACTCTAAATCGTGAACGGCAAACCATACCGTTACATTCTGAGTTCCAAGCGGCACATCGATAGGGCCGTTGATGTTGCAGGGGCTACCATCTGCCTCTGCATACACACCAGCAATGCCGGGCTGTTGGTTATTCGATCCGGGCTCATTTCCAAACATATCCTTGGCACCATTCATAATCCAATAGGTGATGTTGGCCAGATGCTCGGCCTTTTCCGCGTTCCATTCTGATGTGGGATCGTAGAAGGCGCTCAGCGGCATGATGCCCGAATTACCATCAATATCTTCATTGAGGCGAAGCCAAAGAATGGATTCTGATAACGAGCCGGGCTTCACACGGTATTCATACGTTCCTGCGGGGTTGTTCTTTACGATGGGATGCAGCACAAGCGTGTTGTACGCGCTTTCGATTGTTCGGAAATCAGGTTCAAACGTGCCATCATGACAACCAGAATTGGCACAGGTGGGTTTGAAAATGTTCTGATGCAATCCGACAAAGCTCTTGGGGTCGATGTTCGCGAGGAGGGTCGTGTCTTCTGGCGGAAGATTGTCTGGATTATCAAACGGATTCTTCTCATCCTTGGTGCAACTTGATATGGAAAGGAGGAAAAGGGAAAAGAGACAAAGAGATAAGATGGTGCGAAGGATATGAATCCACCGGCCTATGGCCAACTGCCTTAGGCGAAGGATGGGGTGCATCACTTCTTTTGAAGTTAAGAGAGAGCGCCTCGGAGAACGTGTCAGTATTATTGCTTCCAATTGCTATGCTGCGCGATGGTTGATGACTTCCAGTTCCGCTCCGTTCTTGCGTGCTTCCCGTGCCTGTTTTAACAGTTCGGCAGAGATCTTCGCATCAAACTGTTTGGCCCCGCAATTGTCGCAAATCAATGCTGGCACGTTCTTGAAGATTACAATGCTTCCATCTCTATCGAACATGGTTGAGGTTGTTCCTACTTCGCAGGTTCCGTTCTTGCAAACTGTACATTTCATGGCTTCAAATTAAGTTCGTTCTGTAAAGGTAATATCCCATTTTGATGGGTTTGGGATGTAAGCCGTAATCACATGGATACGACCTTCTGGCGAAATGGCAGACACCACATGAATACTGTAATTGTTTGGAGCGGCTGCCTTTCCAAGCTTAAGGGTTGAAGGATACGGTCTGTCGTTCGGGTAATCTTCTACAAGCATTCCGTTCTCGGCAATGCGCATCACATCCTCAATTTCCATCGCATCATTGTCCATTTCGATCAATGCGTGTTCGGTAAAATAGAAGCTCGTCTCCATTTATATCCTATCAAATAATGATTGTGCAGTTGACGAGATAAGTCCGCTGTTCATTACATCTGCTTTAAAGCCGAGAATCTCTGCAATGGTCGGACAGTTATCAGCCGTTTCTCCAATCTGATTACCTACTCCGCCACGCACCAAGTTTGAAGGAACATTGGGCCCTACCATCTGGGTAAACACCCGTTGCGTATTGGCATCCGAATGGTCGAAAGAAAGCCAATCATTCTCGTCCTTGATGGGGTTTGGGTTGAGGTTACGTCCACATTCTGGAGATACAAGCATGATGGTATTATTTGCCATTTCGGGTATCTGCTGCACCTGATTCCAGATATGTCCCACGGCATGATCGGCACGGTGAAGCGCGCGGAGGTAACTCGTGTAATCGCTGTGGCAAGCATCCACGGCACCAAGGTTAACAACAGTGAGAGTGGGTTTAAACCATTTCATCACCTCAACCGCATAACCAACCGTGCTCAAATCGCCATTGTCCGAAACGGGAGGCTTGGCAATATTGCTGCCTAGGTTATACATCTGGCGCATAAAGAGCTTGATATTCTGCTTCTCGTCTTCGGTATTGTAAATGGTTTCGATGGTTCCTCCAACATTCTCAAAGTTATTGTCGAGGAAGTATTTCATCTGATAGATAGGGTCTAATTCCTCTTCAGGATGGTAAATCTTTGCGTTGGAAAGATGCTCCTGACCCTGCGAACCAAACGTAATGTTTGGCGCCAAGAAGTTGGCTCCGTACTCTGCGCCATAATCAGGATGATGACTGTAATTCATCAGCGGAGTAGAGTTTCCGATACCATTGCCTACAAACCAAGTCTTGGAAGCAGGCGCTCCCATGTGTCTGCGCGTGTATTCGAAAATGGTCGGGTTGAGCGGTTTTTGCCTCAAACCTTGCGAGTAAAGCGTGTTCCCCTGAAGAAGGGCGTTCATACCGCCATAATGCCCCGCATGACTGCTTCTTACCTCACGGAAAAGCGTTCCCTGTTGTTGTAAAGTCGAACCTAAAATCTGTGGAATCGGTGTGTCTCCAGCGAGGTTTCCATCGGTTCCGTACACAACCTTCTGAGTAGGAGCGGCACCATCCAGCATATTGGACATGATGTTTCCCTGAACGGGAATACCCTGACTTTGATCGAGGTAGGTCTGCTCGACACTCTCTTGCTGACGTACACCACCTGCAAACATCACCATCACCACGTGCTGGGCCAATTGTGCACCCGTAGCGGCAAACAAGCGCCCAGACGGAAGAATGTACGGAGCTAGAAAAGCACCCGTGGTTGCAGCCGCTGCCTTTTTTATGAATCCTCTTCTTTTCATGGGTTGTGTGGTCGATGGTCGAAAGTCGATTGTCCATAGTCCATAGACCATAGTCGATAGACAATTGACCGTGAAGTTTCCACCCTGTACCGTGGTCTGTGGTCTATGGACTGTGGACTTTCTCTCATTGACTGTGGACTTTTCATATCCTAATAGTATTGATATTCATCGCTTAGCGCGAATGAGAAATACACCAACTCAGGCTTCACGTTCGGATGCGTGTTGATGTAGTTCTTAAAGTATTGTCGTTCTGCTTCGGTGGGATTTCTGACAAGGAAACGGTTGTAAGTCTCAGTAAGAAAGCCATCAATATCGGCACGCATCTCTGCGTTGGTAGGAAGGATAACTCCTCCCGTGTTCATGTAATTACTGATGAGCACTTCATGCACAAGATCTTTGTCGCCAATAGACTGAACACACTCGCTTGCTTCAAAGAGATTGTCGCTAGAAAGAGCGGTCTGAAACAAGTTGGCATACAGAATGGCGATGTACTGCTGATCTGATTTCAGCTTGGTTTTGTTGGCATTTGGAGGGAGAATGGTCTGTTCGTTGACATCGTAGAGCTTTTCTTTTTCGCAGCCTATTGCGGAGAGGGTAAAAAGGAATAGCACAAGCCGAAAAACGGAATGGTTAAGGTGTCTAGGATTGACCATAGTCCAAAGACCATAGACGATAGAGCATTGACCATGGACTATCGACCGTTGACTGTGGACTGTCAGCTGTTTATTATTCGTCATTTTTCATTTCTGAAAGTGTGCATACTCATCAGTCACCATAATTGCCCGTTGCACTTTCTGAAGGTCGTGATCCATCCAAAGTTCAATCATAAATTGGTTCGTTTCTGCCGTTGAGGGTTCTCTGGCAAGTAGTATTTGGTACGACCAAATGATCAACCCTTCATAAAACTCACGCGAGTTGACCAGAATATCTACGAACTCTTGCTTGTTCTGACCCGACTTTCCCATCAGACTGGCTGGCTGGTTGTATTCTATCATATTAAACCCCGCATAGAACTCCGCATTGGTAGGAAAACGGAAGAAGAGGTTATCGAAACTGGCATTCACGAAGTTGAACGTGTTCATGTTAATCTCGTCATAAACGGCATTGTTTAGCATGGCAGCACACATGTCTGCAATACCAATCTCAGCAAGAAAGTAATCCTCTTCAGAGTCAAGAACGGTTTGAAGCTTGGCCAGTTGCAGCCTTCTCTCAGCCACGCCTTCCCAGTTTCCATTAAGGGAATCAGGTAGGATTCCTCCTGCAATCGGCCCCATCACTTCTCCGATTTCCGCATTAGAAGCCGCTTCCATAAACCGCGCTTTTCCTTGCTCGTAAAGCCGATTGTAATAGGCATGCTTGTAGGAAATATCGCCATCAATAAAGTTGGTGTTCGATTGCAGTTTAACAATCATCGCTTGGCGCGATTCAAAACTCAAATCGGCAGCTTTGAGGGTCATCCGTTCCGAATTCATCTCCGCATCAAACGGTTCTCTACCTATTTGATCGATGTAAACACGGTTGATGTAGTTCTCAATCAGTAGGTCAGACACCTCAGAATAGTAAGGAGGGTCGTTGTCTAAAACGAGGTCGGGGTCTTTCTTGCAGCCGATTCCCAGTAGCACAACAGAAAGAAGCATGGGGAGAAGATGGTTGTTCTTCATTTCAAGGGACAAAATACGGTATCAGATTTATTGTTGATGTCTTTTGGTTTCATTCCTTTGTTACAGAAGTAATTTAACATGACCATAGAACAAGCCCAGAAGATTGTTGACCAGTGGATTAACACCACAGGAGTACGTTATTTCAATGAGTTAACCAACATGGCAATGCTAACTGAGGAGGTTGGCGAAGTGGCACGGATTATTGCCAGACGCTATGGCGAGCAATCTGAGAAAGAAAGCGATAAGAACAAAGACCTTGGCGATGAAATGGCCGATGTGCTGTTTGTGCTCATTTGTCTTGCCAATCAAACGGGTGTTGACCTAACCGAAGCGTTGAAGAAGAATCTGGATAAGAAAACAGAGCGGGATTCGGAAAGGCATCAGAATAATCCGAAATTGCTGTAGAGACGTAGCACGCTACGTCTCATTTCATTCGGAAACAGACGTAGCACGCTACGTCTCATTTCATTCGGAAACAGACGTAGCACGCTACGTCTCATTTCATTCGGAAACAGACGTAGCGTGCTACGTCTCATTTCATTCGGAAACAGACGTAGCGTGCTACGTCTCATTTCATTCGGAAACAGACGTAGCGTGCTACGTCTCTACGAAGGTCAATATTCCTTCTTCACGTACTGAATGAAATTGATGAGCTGAACCCAATAGTCCGTTTCGCCATCGGTTCCTTTTTCCAAGGAGGCGGCTCCGTGTCCTCCACCTTTCGGAGGTGCGAAGTAGATTTTCTTCTTACTGCGGATGGCATTGGCAATGGGATCCGTGTATTTCTTCTCATCCGAACCACAAGCAATAAAGGTTGGCTTGGTTAGAGAGCTTGCGGCTTTCTCCACATCAAGTTTCTTCCCAAAATATTCTCCTGGACTAAAAGCTACTACTGCCATTACTTGCGACATTTCGCTACCAAGTTTAATAGCCAAGGAAGCAGTGTAGGAACTACCCAGAATAATGACTGGTTTTCTTGCAATGAGGTAAGCCTTTTCGATGGCGGCCTTCATGTCTATTTCAGAATCCATGTAATCGGTACCAAGACCCGTTTCCTTGGCAAGAACGTAGGTTTCATTCACAATGAAGTTGGCTTCTTTTCCAGACCGGAGGTCAACTGCCATGCAGTTCAGCTCTAGTTTATTCAGCTTGACGGCAATGCGCTGAAATTCTCCACGGCTTGATTGCGCCTTATGAAACAATACAATCCACGGAAAATCAGGATTAGCCTCATACATATCGGCTGTAATGGTCACACCATCTTTCGAAGGAAACTTTACCCGTCTTGCGGTTTGTGCTTCAACATTTAATGTGCCCAACATGGAAATCAATAGAACACATACAAAACCAAATCTCATCATTTCGGAAAATTACGATTGCTTACGCTCCGTTATCAATATATGTTCCATTTTTTCCAACAGGCTATTATTAAAAAACCCTGCTCGAACAAACGAACAGGGTTTTCAATGATTCAAATATAATTCAGATCATTTTTCTGCAAGAACACTGACTCTGTTGTTGTTCATTTCCACAACACCACCACCAATCTCGAAATATTGGATATCACCATCCGTGGCTACCACTTTCACTTTTCCTTTTACCAACGTGGCAACAATTGGAGCGTGATTGTTCAGGATTCCGAAAAGACCTTCTTTTCCTGGCAATTGCACATGACGTACTTCGCCTTCAAAAATCTTTGCTTCTGGTGTTACTATTTCTAGATGCATCGTTAGTGAGTTATTGGGTTAGTGAGTTAGTGAGTTAGTGGTTATTCCGTACCTAATAATCCAATAACTTAATAACCAGTTACGCCTCGGCCATCAATTTCTTACCCTTCTCAATTGCTTCTTCAATGGTTCCTACCAAGTTGAAAGCTGCTTCTGGATATTCATCAACCTCACCATCCATAATCATGTTGAAACCTTTGATGGTGTCAGCAATATCAACAAGAACACCTTTAAGACCAGTAAACTGCTCTGCAACGTGGAATGGCTGAGAAAGGAAACGTTGTACACGCCTTGCTCTGTGAACAATCAATTTATCTTCTTCAGAAAGCTCATCCATACCAAGAATGGCAATGATATCCTGAAGTTCTTTGTAACGCTGAAGCGTTTCTTTAACTCGTGTTGCGGTATTGTAGTGCTCATCGCCAACAATAGCAGGCATAAGAATTCGTGAAGTTGAATCCAATGGGTCAACCGCAGGATAAATACCCAACTCAGCAATCTTACGAGAAAGTACCGTAGTAGCATCCAAGTGAGAGAAAGTAGTTGCTGGTGCAGGGTCAGTTAAATCATCCGCAGGTACGTAAACCGCCTGTACAGATGTGATAGAACCTCGTTTAGTAGAAGTGATACGCTCTTGCATCAATCCCATCTCAGTTGCCAATGTTGGTTGGTAACCTACCGCAGATGGCATACGACCCAAAAGTGCCGATACCTCAGAACCTGCTTGCGTAAATCGGAAAATGTTGTCGATAAAGAAAAGGATGTCACGACCTCCTGATTTCTCATCTCCATCACGGAAATACTCAGCAATGGTCAAACCTGAAAGCGCAACACGAGCACGTGCCCCAGGAGGCTCGTTCATTTGTCCGAAAACGAATGTTGCTTTTGATTTTTTCAATGTCTCGGGATCAACCTTACTAAGATCCCATCCACCTTCTTCCATAGAATGA
The DNA here is from genome assembly GCA_041687875.1 of Flavobacteriales bacterium. Classification (GTDB taxonomy): domain Bacteria; phylum Bacteroidota; class Bacteroidia; order UBA10329; family UBA10329; genus UBA10329. Next base: position 7,932 of record JBDNJH010000303.1, read on the forward strand.
CGGAAAGCATCACCATAATCGATAATACCAGCTTCAATCATCTCACGAAGAAGGTCATTTCCTTCACGTGTTCTTTCACCAACACCAGCAAATACAGAAAGACCACCGTGTCCTTTTGCAATGTTGTTGATCAACTCCTGAATAAGAACAGTTTTACCAACACCAGCACCACCAAAAAGACCAATCTTACCACCTTTTGCGTAAGGCTCAATAAGGTCAATTACCTTGATTCCTGTGAAAAGGACCTCCGTTGCAGTAGAAAGATCTTCAAACTTAGGTGGGTTCTTGTGAATTGGATATCCGCCTGTTTTGTCGCAATCGGCCATTCCATCAATCGGGTCTCCAACCACGTTGAAAAGACGACCATAAACCTGCTCACCAATAGGCATTGTAATAGGAGCACCCAAGGCGCGAACCTCAGTTCCACGGCTCAAACCATCTGTAGAATCCATCGCAATGGCACGAACGGTGTTTTCACCAACGTGTTGCTGACACTCAAGCGTTACAACCTGTCCATCAGGACGAGTTACTTCAAGTGCGTCAAGAATTTTAGGAAGTTCTCCATTGCTGTTATCAAAGCTGATGTCCAAAACTGGACCAATGATCTGAGCTACTTTACCTTTTAGAGCTGACATTTATTCTTCTTTTTATATCGTATTAATAGGCTCGATTTTCGGAGCGCAAAAATAGGTCATTCGTTCTGCCTGAACAAGGACTGTTCGAAAAATGTTAACAAGCCTTGATAAACGACCATTTCTCATCTTAAAATCCGTTGTTTTTGGGCGTTCCCGCCATGCTAGTTTGGTTGAGTTCAGTCGAAACCAGTTGTGTGTGCTGGGTCAGTGCGCCTGAGGCGGATGTATCTTTTCTTCGTTCCTCAGAAAAGGATGCCGCTTCCATCCTTAACGCTGTGCAATCTGCAAGGTTCGGTGCCAGACCTACTAGGTTTTCAAAACCTAATAGGTCTAATTAGATATTTTTGTCAGCCCAAAACAGCACTGTTGAAGATTTACAATTCCATAGACGAATTCAAGAAGGTAAAAGGCGCAGTGGTTACAACTGGTACATTCGATGGCGTGCATATCGGCCATCGCAAGATTATCTCGCGACTTAACGAAACTGCCAAGAAGATTGGTGGCGAAAGCGTGCTGCTTACTTTTCATCCCCATCCGCGCATGGTGCTTTTTCCAGACGACCACGATTTGGAACTCATCACAACAATGGATGAAAAGATTCAGCTGTTGAAAGATGCAGGGGTTCAGAATCTCATCATTCATCCGTTCACACGTGAATTTTCAAGAATAACTTCTATCGATTTCATTCGCGATATTCTCGTTGAGAAACTCGGAACATCCGTCCTTGTCATTGGCTACGACCATCATTTTGGCCGCAACCGCGAAGGAAGCTTTGAGCATTTGAAAGAATCGGGGCCGTTGTATGGTTTTCAAGTGGAGGAAATCTCCGTTCAGGATGTGGATGATGTGGCTGTCAGTTCTACAAAGATTAGAAAGGCTTTGCAAGAAGGAGACGTGCTAACGGCAAGTAAATATCTGGCACATCCGTACCAACTTTCTGGCAACGTCATCCATGGCGATAAACTCGGCAGGAAACTTGGTTATCCCACAGCCAATATTCAGGTTGAAGACAGAAATAAGGTCATTCCGGCCAACGGTGTCTATGCCTGTTACGTCATACTCAATGGAAAGAAATTAAAGGGCATGCTCAATATCGGCACCCGTCCTACCGTTATGGGCTATATCAGACGAATTGAAGTCAACATCTTCGATTTTGAACAACAGTTATACGGACAAAGTTTGATTTTAGAGTTGAAAGACCGCATTCGTGATGAAAAGAAATTTGAAAACGTGGAGCGATTGAAAGAGCGGTTGGCGATTGATAAAAACCTAGCATTAGCAGTACTATGAGATTTATTTTTGGAGTCGTATTTATCATGATTGGTTCAGGCGTTTCTGCCCAGAATTGGACATTGGAAGCACTCGAAAATCAGATTTATCAATACACCAGCTTAGAAGAAGCGTTGGCGGCACCTCGCGATAGCGTTTACAGTATCAAATTAAAAGGCCGCTTGCGAGAAATTCCGCCCGAAGTTTTTACGGCTTTCCCAAACCTTCAATGGTTGGATCTTAGTAAAAACCGCTTGGTTGACATTCCACCAAACATTGGTTTGTTAAAAAACCTTAAAAAACTCATCCTCTACAAGAATAAAATTGAACTGCTTCCGCCTCAGATTGGCGAGCTAGAAAATCTACAGGAACTCATCATCAATCAGAATGAATTGTTGAGCTTGCCGGAGGAGATTGGGAATCTCAAAAAACTCCGATATTTAGATATGTGGAGCAACAATATCACACGATTACCAGGTTCCGTTGCTGAATTATATGCCTTGGAAGAGGTTGATCTTCGGGTTATTGTGATGACCCAAGCCGAGCAAGAAGACATCAAGGTATTACTACCCAATACGGAGGTGAAAATGGACAATCATTGCAATTGCGGGAATTGACGACCATTTGGTAATTACGCTGCCAATCCTTATTTTCAACGGCAAATTCAGTATTTTGAAAAATCTCTTAATCAAGTCTTTGTTGGTTCTTTTAGCCTTTAGTGGTTGGATAAGTCTTAGTTCTTGGACGGGCGGCCCTTCACTGGAGTGCAAAAACGATAGTTTGGCCATCATCCGTGTGGTAAAACCGATGAATGAGTTGTTCAAAATCAAACCGGTCGTATTTATCTCAAAAGGATTCGGAAAGATTGAGCAAGTGAAGATGAACGATACCGATTACGGAAATGGCGACCTGGTTTTAAAGCAAACGCTTACCAAACTCCTTTCAAACGGTTACACGATTCAAACCGCTACAGAAAGTTCAGAATCTGGTATGCAACTGAATACGTATTACTTGAGGAAGAAAGTAATTTAAGTTATTCGTTACTGAGTTAAAGGTTATTAGGGAAGTCCTTTCGCACCAATAACTTCATAACCAATAACCATTAACCAAATAATCTTTCCTGCGCACTTTCGTGCTCCAGCAACCATTGCTTCCTTTTTAGTCCACAGGCATAACCAGTCAGGCTTCCATCGGTACCAATAACTCGGTGACACGGAATGATGAAGGCAATTGGATTTTTGCCATTGGCCGTTCCCGCAGCACGAATCACTTTTGGGGTCGCCCAGTGGTTTTGCTATATCCATGTAGGAGATTGTTTTTCCGAATTGGATATTCCGTATCTCCATCCAAACCGTTTTTTGAAAGTCGGTTCCTTTTGGGGCAAGAGGAAGGTCGAATACGGTTCTTATGCCTTCAAAGTATTCGTGAAACTGCTGAATACAAGTAGAAAGGACACCCCGATATTCAGAGTGTCCTTTCGTTATTTCGTTCGTTTCATCTGGAAAAGAAACGGAAACTAATGAGCCGTCTTCTTCCTTGATGGCGATAGAACCTATTGGAGATTCTTATTGGGCAATACCCATATTCAGGATTACTTGGCTAAGATAAGTTTTCCGGTCTTTAGAAGTTTACCGTTAGGGTTGGACAATTGCCAGAAATAGGTTCCGTTTGCAAATCTGCCCATCGGAATGCTTCTGTTTCCGGCTGTCAGTCTTCGTTCAGTTATCTTTGAACCGAGGATGTCAAAGACGGAAACATTCGCAAATTCCAGATCTCCAATATTGAAGAACACCTGATCCACCACAGGATTCGGGTAGGTCGTGATCAATGAAGACTCAGCTTCAGAAATTCCCACCATAAGCGTTTCATAATCCAGATCATCAAAAAGGGCCGCGCTGCCTACCTGTGGGTTTAGACCATCGCTTGGCAAAAGAATGATCTGAAGAAGCGTTGGATTTTCAGGAAGCGTATAGGTTACAGGTGCGGCAAACTGCGTCCACGTGTTCACTACTACTGTACTTTCAAAGCTTGCCCGCCCAACAGTATCTCCGTTGGCCTCATTTATCAATAGTGCCGAAAACGAATAGGTATCCCCATTTACAGGTGTGGCCTGATACCAGCCCGTGAAGGCAGTAGGACGCTCAGTAAATGCCTGTCCTCCTTCGACCGCCTGTGTGGTTGTGTTGATGGTGCCATTGGTTACGATTCCCGGAGCAGTCTGATTTATCGGGAAACCGATAAACTGCGTATTTATCCGCAGTGCCGAAGAGCCGCTGTGCACAATGGATGTTTCCTTCTGTGCAGTGCAAATCCCCAGAATTCCGGTCGATCCGTTCAGCGTTCCCCAACTGTTCGGGTTGGAACAATTGCCGGCAACGGTCCAATTTTCGAATCCGCCATTGGTTATCTGCCCGAATGAACTGCTCATGAAAAATGCTGAGAAAGTGAGCGTTAGTAAAGTTGTTTTCATGTTTTTTAGTTGAGTTGGTTGGTGAAATTAAATGAATTTGCGGTTCATTCGATTGCCTTTACCTTCATGGCCTAGATTCTTATAACTATCAAATGGATAGAGCATTCATGAAATTATTACCAATTGTGCTAGTGAGTACAATGCTTGCCACCAGTTTGACGGCACAGACAACTTTTGAAAAAGTGAAAGTTATCTTTGATAACAATTGCACTACAGGTTGTCATGGTGGTTCGAGTCCAGACGGGCAGTTGAACTTATCTGGTTCGGCTGCAGAAGTGTTTGCAGAACTTGCCAATGTCGCGCCAATTAATCCGGCAGCAGTTAGTGCTGGAATGAAATTGGTTGACCCAGGTTATCCCGAAAGAAGTTTTCTCTTTGCCAAGGTTTCTGGCGATATAGACCCGCAGTCGCACCTCATTCCCGCCATGGGTTCGGCAATGCCACAGAATCAGCCACAATTGGATTATGATGAGATTGAGCTTGTACGTCAATGGATTCTTTTTGGGGCTGATACGGTTTCCGATTACGTTGATCCTCAAATGTTGACCGATTACTACGCTGGCCAGGGAATGCCGCGCATTGAACCGCTAAATGCACCGCCTCCAACCGAGGGTTTCCAGTTGCATTACGGCCCTTTTTTCCTGCGGCCGCTCACAGAGCGTGAATATTTCTACAAGTATGCCACAAAACTGACGGAAGCAACGGAGGTGCATCGCATTGAAACATTCATCAATGAAGAAGCGCACCACACGGCACTTTACCGCTATTATCCCGAAGCCGATACTAATTTCCTTCCGGGACTGCGACCTGTTACCAATGTGTTGGTTGCTGCTGGAGTTTATTACACCTCAGATATTATGGGACAATGGCCCAATAGTCAGGATCTGGTATTGCCTGAGGGAACAGCCTTCAATTTTTCGCAGGATGTGGTGGTCGACCTCAACTATCACATCCCAAATTATAGTTCAGACTCCATTCTGGCTGCCGAATTTTATATGAATGTTTATACACAGGAAGCAGGAACTGCGCAACAGGAAATGAAATCTGCCCCAATGTATTATGGTGGTGCCAATCCAACAGCTCTTACTGTTCCGGGCAATACTACAGATTCCATTTATTCCTTTGAAACGGTTGAAACAGACACCTCATACACTTGGTACATCTGGTCTATGATGGCGCACACCCATCAGTTGGCCACTGATTATCAGATCTTTCGCAGAAACCCCGATGGGTCGAAGGGCGACAATGTTTACAACGGACATTACAATCCCACTTACACCTTTGATACAGGAGCCTATGATTGGCAACATCCGCCATTCAGGACTTTTGATGATCAGGAACTGTTGGAAGTTGATTTTTCAGAAGGACTCATTCACGAGGCCACCTACTCAAACCCTACCCCGAATACGGTTTATTTTGGACTCAGCACCACAGACGAAATGTTCGTCTCTTACATTCAGTATGTGGAAGAACCGATTACCATCGGGATAAATGAAGCGAATGGATTGGCTTCAAATCCGCTGAAAATCTATCCAAATCCTTCAAATAGTGCTATCAATCTTTCCTTTGAAACACGTAAATCAGAAACGGTCTCCATCTTTCTGGTGAATGAATTAGGGCAAGAAGTTTATTGCTCGTCAGCAAACTATGGAGTGGGAAGTCAGCGGTTTTCTTTGGATAAAACCATTCTTCAACTCAAAGAAGGAATTTACTTCGTTCAGGTGAATTCAGATTCGCAGCGACTTTCTGCTAAAGTGGTTCTCTTTTAATAAGAACTTCAGCGTCAGCATGGTCATAAAGTTGAACCCCGCCTGCGGATAGTAGAAGTTTTCGGTGGTAGTTTCTCCTCCAGCTATATAAGAGAAGGTATAACCGTTTGACTCATAAAACTGATTGAAAATATTGTTCAGCTGAACACCTACGCCAATTTCTTTGAAGAATTTCCATTTGATGTTGTAGTGAACACGAAAATTATTGGTCACGTAATCATTAAGCATTCTATCACGATTAGAGGTGTTGTCTAAAAATTGTTCTCCCACATACTGCGTGATGAAAGCAATGTCAAGGTTCTTGATAGGGCGATATGTTAAAACTGCATTTGCAATGTAGTTTGGAGAAAACGAGATTTCTGTCTCACCGTGCTCAATCACCTGCTGTCCGCCATTATCGTAATCATCTACGTATTCCGTAAAATTCAGAATGCGGTTTCTGCTCCAGGTGAAGTTTGCGTTTAGGCTCAGGTTTTTGAGAATATTAATGCTTGTCATTACCTCAATACCTAATCTGTAGCTCTGGTCTACGTTTTCGCGGATGTATGCTCCTACATCATTTACACGTCCATTCAATACCAACTGATTCTGGTATATCATCCAGTAGGCGTTAACCCCAAACGAGTAGATGCGGTGTTTTCGCTCGTATCCAAGCTCCCAGTCGTACATTCTTTCCGACTCAGGACGAGAAATCTGGGTTGCATCCACAATATCAACTCTTGCTGGCTCTCGGTTGCCAACGGCAATAGAAGAGTAGATTCGGTTTTGGCTATTTAACTCGTAGTTTATTCCTGCTTTAGGATTGAAGAATAGCCAATTGAGTTGCTGTTTTGTGATACTCACTCTTCCAAAAATATCAGCCTCAGGCCCTTCGAAACTGTACTCTATAGTACGTAGTTGTAAATCGGCAAACAGGTTTACTTTAGAGTGCACCTGATAATTGGCTCTTAGATATACGCTGATATCTGTCTTCCGTGCATTATCGAAATAATATTGTTCTCCCAGTTCTTCGTATTCGGTAAACTGAGTTTGAATTACCTCGCCAAAATGGTCTCCGATATAGTGATTCCAGCCACCACCCAGAGTAGCTTGTACCTTCTTTCCTGTATAATTCATGGCAAACGTGGCACCATAGAAATGATTGTCTAACCAGCGTCTTCGAACTAAGTCTGAAGTTGTGATGGTGTCATCGCCCATAATTACATTTTCCAAGCCGTAATCAGCCAAGTCATCTTGGTCTCGGAATTGCTCAAAGTATCCTTTGCCGCGTGTGTAATGTCCGTTAACGTTAATGTTCCAATTGCGGTCAAACTCATGCGCAATTATCAACTGATAATGATCCTGCCCATAATTATCAACCTCATTTTCGTAATCATAAAAGTTAAAAGTTCGGTTCGTTTCCAATGAGTCTTCGGGAGTCCCATACCATGACTGATACGTTCGTTCTCTACCTCCTAAAACATTGAAACGAATCATGGTTTTCTTGCCATGATAGGCGGCCGATGCGTACCAAGACCAAAGGCTTGATGTTGCTCTATCAATATAACCATCAGAAGAAATTCTACTGAAGCGCCCATCCACGGTAAACTTGTTTGCAATCAGTCCAGAACCTGCCGAAACTGTGTGTCGCCACGTGTTGAATGACCCATAACCGTTAGTCGTTTCTACGTACCATTCCTTGCGAAACCTGTTAGTTTGCATGTTGATGCTTCCGCCAAATGCAGCCGCTCCATTACTGCTTGTTCCAACTCCGCGCTGAACTTGAATGTTATCTAAACTTGAAGCCAAATCGGGCATGTTTACCCAGAAAACACCATGCGATTCAGAATCGTTAATTGGAATTCCATTCAGCGTTACGTTAATACGCGTTGCGTCTGTACCACGAATTCGGATTCCGGTGTAGCCAACACCAGCACCAGCATCAGAAGTGGAGACAACGCTGGGTTCCAACTCTAATAGAATTGGAATGTCCTGACCGAAATTTCTTCTTTCGATGGTTTCCAAATCAACATCGGTATAAGCAGTTGCGGTGTTTCTGTTAGCACGTGTTGAACTCACAACTACAGCATCTTTCTCATACGCAGTGGGAGTGAGATAAATCTGATGGAGCATCTTCTGACCAGCAACTACCGCAATTTCTCGGTTTATGAAACCAATAAAAGTGAGTTCAAGTTTTACCGAGTCAGACTTTCCGTATCGGATGTCAAATTTCCCTTCGGCATCGGTAAATGTACCGCTGTAGGTTCCCGAAACAGTGACATTCACACCTGGAATAGCTGTGCTATCCGATGAAGAATAAATGGTTCCTGAAATGGATTGAGCCCGCATTTGTAGTGCGCACAGGCAAAGCGCCAACATAGATAGTTGTGTTTTCATCTCCTTCCGCCAGTATTACCTGGATCAAGTTGTAGGGTATTATCTCAGCCCGATTTTCGGACACCCCTGATTGGCGGCAAAGCTATAGATTCTGTGGTTATTGCACAGAAAAAAAATTGGTTCTACCACGAATTTAGTGGAACTAACGATTCGTAATTCGTATCAGCCTCATGGAACTGCCCAGCACCTAAGATCTTTCACTGCCATTAAAATACCAGTAGAACCAAAAAATTGAGTTTTAGAGATACATAGAGAATCAAAGCAATCCTATATGTTTTGGATAATCTATGTGTATCCCATTTTCTCCAAATCTCTCTGGCAAAAAAAAAAATACTCAAAGGAATTTGACGTAGAGAAAGTAAAGCGCAAATCCGCTTAGGAACACGATTCCGGCCCAACTCAGCATTTTCAACCAAGCTTTGGGTTGGTTTTCGGGCTGAATGTTATTACTGGTCACCAATCGGAAATTGACCACAGCAATTAACGGTGCAATCAGGAAACTGATGGTTGTTGCAAGATCTACCAGCAGTTTCATCTGGTTTCCAAAAAGGAAGATGACCAGAAAGGCTCCAATTCCAATAACGGCAAGCGACAGATTGTAAGCCCGTTTTGTGCTCAGATTCTTTTCATCAGAAAGAAAAAGCAGTTCAATTGTTCGTTCAAAACTCCGTGCAAATCCATCAAAAACGGCAATGCACGTTCCGAACATAATGCTGAACGCTGCCGTGGCGATAATGATGTAACTCCAATCGCCAATGTAATTCGTGTAAAGACCAACTACTGAGTGCGCAAAAGCACCGCTACTTTCAGGAAGCTCGGTCCCAGTACCATACAGCATGTAAGACCCCAACGTGACGAAGCACAAAGAAAGAACCGCTGAAACGATGTATCCGAAGTTGAAATCGGCCAATGTTTCCTTCATACTCGGTTTGTATCCTGTTTGCTTGATGCGCTCCAAGGTCCAAAGGCTGTTCCATGCGCTGAGGTCAACGGCAGTTGGCATCCAACCCATCAAAGCAATAATGAAAAGCATACTTCCTTCTTCCCAAATACTTGGAGGAATAAAGTCAGGAAGTTGGGGGTTCGGTCCTTTTCCAAGAGCCAGCACGAACGCAAAAACGGTCGAAAGGAGAAGTACGGTACCGATAATTTTGATGAGTGAGTCAAGCAGTCCATATCGACCGCTCATCAATAGGCCGCAGCAAAAAACAAAGAGGGCAATGGTTGCATAAATGCCCCAAGAGGTAATTCCGAAAAGGTTCTGCAGAAAACCGGATGTTACTGCACCAACTGCAGCAGTTACAAAAAGCATACTGATAATGGTAATGATGAAATACAACCAAAGCATCCAGTTGCCGATGCGTTTGTAGCCATCAATAAGGCTTTCTCCGGTGGCATTTGCGTAGCGACTTCCATACTCAAAAAACGGGTATTTGAAGAGGTTTGCTGCAATGATGAATCCGACCAATGCAAAACCGAAATTAGCCCCTGCACGTGTACTCTGAACTAAATGCGAAACGCCAATGGCCGTGCTGGCGAACAGGATTCCCGGGCCGAGCGTTTTTAAAAAGTTGACAACTTTAAGGTTTTTCAAATTTGGATTTTGACTTGTTTCTCAAAGATGTACAAAGAAGCACAAAGTCGCTCAAAGGATTACTCTGCGAGTTCCATTTTCATCTTAGAGAATCTTTGTGAAATAACTCAAAAAATCAGCAGAACAGCAACGAATATAATAGTTCCAACGCCCATCAACGCCACCGTATACGGCAGAATTTCCTTGGCTTTCAAACCCGTGATTCCAAGAAGTGGAAGAGCCCAAAATGGCTGCAGCATATTAGTGAGCTGATCTCCGTACGCCAACGCCATAATGCTTTTTGGAATGTTAGCGCCCAACTCGATTGCTGCCTGAAGAATTATCGGCCCCTGAACGCCCCATTGTCCACCACCGCTTGGAACGAAAATATTTACGATGCCAGCACTAATTAAAGTGAAAATCGGGAAGGTCGTTTCGTTGGAAATGTTCACAAAGAAATCGGAGAAAGTGTTCACCAATCCTGAACTGTGCATAATGCCCATAATGCCGAAATAGAGCGGCAACTGAATGAGTATTCCTGCCGCGCCACCGATGGCTTCATCAATGGCTGAAATGAAGTTTTTGAAACTGCCGTTAAGCGTAATTCCTAGTCCGAGGAGGATGAAATTGATTAAGTTGGGAGTGATGAAACCGAGTCCTTTTTCTGGGAATGAATGAACCGCTGAATAAGCCGAATAGCCCAAGATCAGCATTCCAAAACCAAGAGCGAAAATGCGCGAATTATCCAATCGCTCCGCTCCGAATACTTTCTCTTTGGTTGTTTGTGCTGAATTAGAAACTTTTGGCAATTCCGTCTTTTTGTCTGAACGTTTTCCGAGAAAAAACATGAACAATGGAAGTATGATGATGACGAGAACTGTGGCTGTCAGATTCATGTATCCAAAAACCGTTTCTGAAAACAGAACAGGGTCGGGGAGAAGCGAAAGTTGTTCGGGCGAAACGATGTCGTTCATCAACGAAGTGATATGACCTTGCTCTGCTACTTTTATGGGAGCCGAACCCGAAATTCCGCCATGCCAAACCATCAACCCAGAATAACCTGCCGCTCCGATTAATGGATAATTCAGTTTTAGATTTTTCTTGGCTGCGTGTTCACCAACTTTTCGTGCTAAAATGGCTCCAAAAATCAATCCCAAACCCCAATTGAAAAGGGCCACATTCATAGTGAGAAACGTGACAATGGCGGCTGCCGAAGCGGTAGTGTTGCAATAGCGCGTGGCAAATCCAATCAGCGCATCTACGGGTTTTGTCAACGCAAGCGTGTGGCCCAGCACAAGAATCAGCATCATTTGCATGGCAAAAACCATCAGTCCGCTGTTCCAAATTCCGTTCTCCCAAAATGTTAGAATCTCGATTCCTCTATCAATTCCCGTGGCTTCTGAAGTTGTTAGAACCAAAACCAAAACCATTGTCACCAA
>JBDNJH010000067.1:0-7368 GCA_041687875.1 Flavobacteriales bacterium
ATTATGACAGATCCAGTAGCAGATTACCTAACAAGAGTTAGAAACGCGATTCAAGCGAATCACAAGGTTGTTGATATTCCAGCCTCTAACTTGAAAAAAGCAATCACCAAAATCCTTTTTGAAAAAGGATACATTCTGAACTATAAGTTCGAGGATGAAGGTGTACAAGGCAGCATTAAGATTGCACTTAAGTACAATCCACAAACGAAGGTTAACGCCATCAAAGGATTGCAAAGAGCAAGCAAGCCTGGTTTGAGAAAATACGCAGGAGCGGGAACGATTCCACGTGTTAAGAACGGATTGGGTGTGGCTGTTGTCTCAACTTCTAAAGGAGTGATGACAGACAAAGAAGCAAAAACGTTGAATGTTGGTGGAGAAGTGCTCTGCTACATCTACTAAGAACAGAAAGAAACAGAACTATGTCTAGGATAGGATTAGCACCAATTGCAGTACCTCAAGGAGTTGAGATAACCATCGGTGACGACAACACAGTTACCGTGAAAGGCTCGTTGGGAACATTGACCCAAAAGGTTGATGCCGCCATTAAGGTGGAGTTGAAAGATGGATCGTGTGAGTTGATTCGCCTGAATGAGGTGAAGCAAACAAAGGCTTATCATGGTCTTTACCGCTCACTTATATCCAACATGGTAGAAGGTGTTTCTAAAGGTTGGGAAAAGAAGATGGAGCTTGTTGGTGTTGGTTACAGAGCCAGCAACAACGGACAACAATTGGAGCTTTCATTAGGATTCTCTCACAACGTTGCATTTCTTCTTCCAGACGAGATTAAGATTGAGACGGCTATGGAAAGGGGTAAGAACCCAACCATCGTTTTGAAATCATTTGACAAACAACTTATCGGACAAGTAGCAGCAAAGATTCGCTCTATGAGAAAGCCTGAGCCTTACAAAGGAAAAGGTATCCGATTTATGGGAGAACAGATTAGAAGAAAAGCTGGTAAATCAGCAGCCAAAAAATAAGTAGAATGGCAACTCAGAATAAAAGACTTAAGATTAAGAAGCGTATCAGAAGCATCGTTTCTGGTTCTGCAGCAAGACCAAGAATGTCGGTTTTCCGCAGCAACAAGGAGATTTATGTTCAACTGGTTGATGATTTGGCAGGAACAACGCTTCTTGCAGCATCATCAAGCGATAAGGGAATTGCTACCGATACAGGAAACAAGACCGAAATTGCCACTAAAGTTGGTAAGCTGATTGCTGAGAAAGCTAAGGAAGCAGGTATCGAAACAGTGGTTTTCGACCGTAATGGCTACCTCTATCACGGACGTGTGAAAGCGTTGGCTGATGGCGCCAGAGGAGAAGGATTGAAGTTCTAATCGCAGTACAACAGAAAAGATGAAAAAAGTTAAAGTAACTGATACTGAACTGACAGACCGCGTAGTTGGTATTCAGCGTGTAACGAAGGTCACCAAAGGTGGTCGTACTTTCAGCTTCTCAGCCATTGTGGTTGTTGGAGATGAGAACGGAGTTGTAGGTCACGGTCTTGGAAAAGCAAAAGAGGTAACTGAGGCAATCGCCAAAGGAATTGATGATGCTAAGAAAAACCTTATCCGTGTGCCAATCATCAACGGAACTGTTCCACACGAGCAAGAAGAAAAATATTGCGGAGCAAGAGTATTCATGAAGCCAGCTTCTCTGGGAACAGGGGTTATTGCAGGTGGAGCGATGCGTGCAGTGCTTGAGGCAGCAGGAGTAAAGAACGTTTTGGGTAAATCAAAAGGTTCTTCTAACCCACACAACGTGGTGAAGGCAACATTCCTTTGTTTGAGCGAAATGAGAGATGCCATTGCGGTATCTAACCAAAGAGGAGTTAAACTAGACGTAGTATTCAACGGATAAACCGTCTAAGGAGATAAGCAACATGGCTACTATCAAAGTAAAACAAGTAAAAAGCGCAATCAACCGTCCAGCAAGACAGAAGAAAACGCTTCAGGCTCTAGGGCTAAAGAAATTGAATCAAGTGGTTGAACACGAAGCTAACCCAGCAATTTTGGGAATGGTAGCTAAGGTGAGCCACATGGTAGAAGTAATTAAGTAATTGATAAGGATTTAGAACGATGGGTCTAAGTAATTTAACACCAGCAACAGGTTCTACTAAAAGTAGAAAGCGTATCGGACGTGGTGAAGGAAGCGGAAAAGGCGGTACGTCTACACGTGGTCACAAAGGACAGAAGTCACGTTCTGGATACAGCAAGAAAATCGGTTTTGAAGGTGGTCAAATGCCACTACAAAGACGTGTTCCTAAGTTCGGATTTACAAATCCGTTCAGAGTGGAGTATCACGGGATTAATCTTGACGCTCTTCAGAAATTAGCTGATGAGAAGAAGGTCACTGTAATCACACCAGAATTTTTGGTTGAGAACGGACTTGCAAGCAAGAAAGACCTTGTGAAAGTATTGGGAAGAGGTGAGCTAAAAGCCAAGTTGGAAGTAACAGCTCACGGATTCTCTAAAACAGCAGTAAGTGCAATCGAGGCAGCTGGAGGAACAGTTGTTACCCTATAAGAGTAGATGAAGAATTTTTTAAATACACTTCAGAACATCTGGAAGATTGAAGATCTAAGGACGAGAATTCTCAACACCTTAGGTTTCATTCTTATCTACAGAATAGGTTCGTTCGTAGTGTTGCCAGGTTTAGATCCAGCTAAGTTGGATGCACTTCAGGCACAAACTTCGGATGGTATCCTTGGTCTGTTGAACATGTTCTCTGGAGGAGCGTTCTCAAACGCTTCCATTTTTGCATTAGGTATCATGCCTTACATCTCTGCATCCATCGTGTTGCAGTTGGCTGGTATGGCGGTTCCTGCTTTGCAGAAATTACAGAAAGAAGGTGAAAGTGGAAGAAAGAAGATTGCTCAATACACACGTTATCTAACAATTCTTATCACGGCTGGTCAGGCTCCTGGTTACATTGCTAACCTTCAGTCTCAATTGCCAACGGATGCGTTTTTGACTTCACCGAGCCTTTTCTGGTTCACAGCATGGTTAATCCTTATTACAGGAACTGTGTTTGTAATGTGGTTGGGAGAACGTATTACGGATAAAGGAATTGGAAACGGTATTTCACTCCTTATCATGGTGGGAATTATAGCAGCATTGCCATTCTCATTCATGGCGGAATTCTTCTCTAAATTGGAGCAGAGTGGTGGTGGTCTAGTCATCTTCCTTATTGAGATGGTGTTATTGATGTTGGTTATCGTGTTCTCAATCCTATTGGTTCAGGGAACAAGAAGAATTCCAGTTCAAGTTGCGAGAGCAGCCATTTCTGGAAGACAAGCGTTGCCACAAGGTGGAACTCGTCAGTACATTCCTTTGAAAGTGAATGCAGCTGGTGTAATGCCAATCATCTTTGCACAAGCGATTATGTTCGTACCAATTACTTTGGGTGGATTTGCAGGTGAGAGTGCATCATGGTTTGTAACGGCTTTCTCAGACTTTACTGGGCCGACCTACAACATTACTTTCTTCATTCTGATTATTGTGTTCACGTATTTCTATACGGCCATCACAATCAATCCGAATCAAATGGCGGAGGATATGAAACGTAATGGAGGTTTCATCCCAGGGGTTAAACCAGGGAAAAAGACAGCCGAATACATTGACAATATCATGTCACGTATCACGCTTCCAGGATCTATATTCCTCGGAATAATTGCTATCCTTCCTTCTATTGCAATGATTTTCGGAGTGAATGCGCAGTTTGCACAGTTCTACGGAGGTACTTCACTATTGATTATGGTAGGTGTTGTTTTGGATACACTACAGCAGATTGAAAGCCACTTGTTGATGCGTCACTATGACGGATTGATGAAGTCTGGAAGAATTAAAGGTCGTTCATCAATGAGTATGTCAGCTTAATCAGATTTGGCTAAGCAAGCATCGATAGGACAGGATGGAACAGTAGTGGAGGCACTCTCCAATGCAATGTTCCGAGTAGAGTTGGAAAATGGCCATGTTATAACGGCACACATTTCAGGAAAGATGAGGATGCACTACATCAAAATCCTACCTGGAGATAAAGTAAAAGTAGAAATGAGTCCATACGATCTTACCAAAGGACGTATTACATACCGATATAAATAATTGCAAGATGAAAGTCAGGGCATCAGTGAAAAAGAGAAGTGAAGATTGCAAAATCGTCAAGAGAAAAGGACGGGTCTACGTAATCAACAAGAAGAATCCACGGTTTAAGCAAAGACAAGGTTAATAGCCGTCTTACGAATCAGTATAGAAAAACAGCATGGCAAGAATTGCAGGAATAGATCTTCCAAAGAACAAGAGAGGTGAGATAGGACTTACCTACATCTATGGAATAGGTAGGGTAACGGCTCAAAACATCTTGGATGGAGCAGGCATTAGCCGCGATAAAAAGGTTGACGAATGGAATGACGATGAACAATCGGCAATTCGAGAGGCAATCGGAATGGTCAAAACCGAAGGTGAACTTCGTTCACAAACGCAAATGAACATCAAGCGATTGATGGATATTGGTTGCTACCGTGGAATCCGTCACCGTTCTGGTCTACCATTGCGTGGACAGCGTACAAAGAACAACTCAAGAACCAGAAAGGGAAAGAGAAAAACTGTTGCCAACAAGAAGAAGGTAACCAAGTAATAATTGACTTCGATAATTCGAGGATATGGCAAAGACATCAAAAACAACAAGAAAAAGAACCGTTAAGGTCGATGCAGTTGGCGAGGCGCATATCAATGCAACTTTCAACAACATCATTATTTCACTTACCAACACGAAGGGAGAGGTTATCTCTTGGTCTTCAGCAGGTAAGCAAGGCTTTAGAGGTTCTAAGAAGAACACACCTTATGCTGCTCAGACAGCTGCGGCCGATTGCGCAAAAGTTGCACACGATGCAGGTCTGAGAAAAGTAAAGGTGTTTGTGAAAGGACCAGGAGGCGGTCGTGAATCAGCTATCAGAAATCTCCATGCAAATGGAATTGAGGTGACTGAGATTGTTGATGTGACGCCACAACCGCACAACGGATGTCGTCCACCTAAGAAAAGAAGAGTTTAATACACGCATTATTTAAGCGAAAATGGCCAGATATACAGGACCAAAATCAAAGATTGCACGTAAGTTCGGAGAAGCTATCTACGGACCAGATAAGTACTTGGAGAAGAAAAACTATCCTCCAGGAGCTCATGGTAACAACCGAAGAAGAAAGAAACTTTCTGATTACGGTGTGCAGTTGATGGAAAAACAAAAGGCGAAGTACACGTACGGAATGCTTGAAAAGCAATTCGAGAACTTGTTCAAGAAAGCATCAAGCAAATCAGGTATTACTGGTGAGTTGCTCCTTCAATTCTGCGAAGCAAGATTGGACAACGTGGTGTACCGTTTGGGAATTGCCAATTCAAGAGCAGCAGCTCGTCAGTTGGTATCTCATCGTCACATCACGGTTGGTGGAGAAGTTTGCAACATCCCATCACGTGCTATCAAGCCAGGCGAGAAAATCGCTGTTCGCGAAAAATCTAAGTCACTTGAAGTAGTAAGTGATGCATTGGCAACCAATTCGTGCAATAGCGCTTGGTTGACATGGAATCCTTCAAACATGGAAGGCGAATTCATGCACTACCCAACAAGAGACGAAATTCCAGAAAACATCAATGAGCAACTCATTGTTGAATTGTATTCTAAGTAATAACTGCTAAAAGGCAACAAACAATCATGGCAATACTTGATTTTCAAAAACCTGACAAAGTCATCATGCTCAACTCAGACGAGCGTGTTGGAGAATTCGAATTCCGCCCGTTGGAACCAGGTTACGGTATAACTATCGGTAACTCACTAAGAAGAATTCTTCTTAACTCCTTGGAAGGATTTGCAATCACCTCTGTACGAGTTGATGGTGCTGATCACGAGTTTTCAACTCTTAACGGAGTTGTTGAAGACGTGACTGAAATCGTTCTTAACCTGAAACAGGTTAGGTTTAAGCGACAGATTGACACCCAAGAAAGCGAGCGTGTAACAGTTCTCGTATCAGGTCAGGATAAATTTACGGCTGGAGACATCGGTAAATTCCTAACAGGATTCCAAGTTTTGAATCCAGAACTGGTTATCTGTCACATGGAAAAATCAGTTAAACTGAACTTGGATGTGACAATTGATAAAGGACGTGGATACGTGCCTGCCGAAGATAATAAGCCAGCAAGTGCACCAGTTGGTACAATTGCAATCGATGCCATCTTCACGCCAATAAAAAACGTAAAGTATTCAATTGACAACTTCCGAGTTGAACAAAAGACTGACTACGAAAAATTGTTGATGGAGATTACCACTGATGGTTCTATCCACCCGAAAGAAGCATTGAAAGAAGCTGCAAAGATTTTGATTCATCACTTCATGTTGTTCTCTGATGAGAGAATTACCGTTGAGTTGGAGTCTAAAAAAGTGGAGCAGGAATTTGACGAAAGTGCATTGCACATGCGTCAGTTGTTGAAGACCAAATTGGTTGACATGGATCTTTCTGTAAGAGCGTTGAATTGCCTGAAAGCAGCTGATGTTGAAACATTGGGCGACCTTGTTTCTTACAACAAAAATGACCTATTGAAATTCAGAAACTTCGGTAAGAAGTCTTTGACCGAATTGGATGACCTGGTTCACGCAAAGAACTTGACGTTCGGAATGAACCTTGCGAAATACAGACTAGACGAAGATTAATAAAAGACCCAAGTAGATAGCTGCAAGCAGCAAGTCGTAAAAACTTGAAGCTTGAAACTTGAAGCTGTAAGCTAGAAAAATGAGACACAGAAAAGGTTTTAACCATTTAGGGAGAAAAAAAGGGCACCGAAGAGCGTTGCTGGCCAACATGGCAAGTTCTCTTATCGTACATAAGAGAATAACAACAACACTGGCCAAAGCAAAAGCGTTGCGTTCATATGTTGAGCCGTTGATTACCAAGTCTAAGGATGATGCTACACACTCACGAAGAGTTGTGTTTAGCTACCTGAACGACAAAGAGGCAACAGCAGAGTTGTTCAAAGAAGTTTCTCCTAAAGTGAGTGACCGTCCAGGAGGATACACACGTATTATTAAGCTTGGAACGCGCCAAGGTGATAGTGCTGATATGGCTATGATTGAGTTGGTTGACTTCAACGAACTATTGATAAAAGAAGCCAAGCCTAAGAAAGCTAGAAGAAGCCGTAGAGCTGGTTCTGGTGCCAAAGCAACAGCTCCGGTAGCAGAAACTAAAGTCGAAGAGCCTAAAGCTGAGGTGGTTGAAGAAACTCCAGCAACAGAAGAAACTCCAGCAACAGAAGAAACTCCAGCAACCGAAGAAGCTCCAAAAGAAGAAGAAGGCGGAGAAGAAAAGAAGGAGGCCTAAATCGTACTACA
>JBDNJH010000068.1:0-20322 GCA_041687875.1 Flavobacteriales bacterium
AGCTGTTCGAGTTTTTTTGTTTTTTAGGGAAAGCGAATAATGAAAAGCGACCAGTGGCCAGAGGTTCCACCTCACTCCTCTCACCTTTGGTCATCCTGAGTGTTTTTCGAGGAACGAGAAATAATATCGAAGGATCTACTCCTATCTTCTAACTCCTATCTTCTAACTCCTATCTTCTAACTCCTATCTTCTAACTCCTATCTTCTAACTCCTATCTTCTAACTCCTATCTTCTAACTCCTAATCCCTATCTCCTCCGACCTCACTTCACTACCTTACGTCCCCATGGCTTACACCGTCCAAAACGCTCCTTTTCCTCTCAAACAGCTCAATCAGTTGTACGGGTTCGTGGTGGGTTGCTTCATGTTCCTCCTCTTCTCACTTATACGACTTACTCAACGTGTGGAATACATTGGAACGGAGAATCTCAATTCTAGCCCAAACCATATCTACGCCTTTTGGCATGAGAATCTGCCGCTGCATTTTACGGTGAATCTCAGAATGAAGCAACCGCAGATATGGCTACAACACCCCATGCTGTTTATGAAACCGATACATGTTATGGTGAAGTTGATGGGATTGACAGAAATGGCATACGGCAGCAGTGGCAACAGCGGAAAGGCAGCCTTGGAACGTGTTAACGCACAGCTTAGAAACGGTTACAGCACCATGATTAACCCCGATGGGCCGCATGGCCCGATAAAGAAGCTGAAGCCAGGAGTTTTGATAATGGCCAGGGAAACGGGCGTGCCCATTATTCCCATCACCATGTATGCGTCTCCCAAATGGGTTATGAACACCTGGGATAAAAAGAAGCAGCCTCTCCCCTTTTCTAAGATTAGAGTGGAGTTTCATGAGCCTATTTATATTCGAGGCGATTTTGGGGATGATGAAATCAAGAACCTCGAAACCATCTTATCTAAACCATCTTATCTAAACCATGAACGTAGATAAAGCCATTAAAGCTTGGTGCAAACGGATTGATGCACATACCAAGCAAGTAGAAGATGAATTTGGTGCTTTGACTCAAGACCAACTTAACTGGAAACTTTCTTTTAACGAATGGAGCATTGCCGAAGTATTGGAGCACTTGAACCTCGTAAACGCCTCTTACGAGAAGGTTCTTACCGATGCAGCCAACGGCACATCTGACATGGGATTCACGGCTAAGATTGGCTTCGTGGTTAACTTTCTTGGCAAGATGATCTACGATTCGGTAGAACCAACGCGAGCTAAAAAGATGAAGACCTTTCCTATGTGGGAACCTGTGCAAAGTGACGTTCCAAAGAACGTGATTGCAGATTTTAAGAAACAGCAGGAAGCCATTAAGAAGCTCATTTCATACAATAGACCATTACTTGAGAAGGATATTGTGGTTGCTTCTCCTGCAAACAGATACATCGTTTGCAAATTGAGAAAGGCGGTAGAGATAATTGTATCTCACGAAGAGCGCCATCTGAAACAGGCAATGGCGGTAAAACTGTTGTTGGCTTAGTTTTCTATATTAGGCTTTCAACCAAGCAAATAATAAAATTTTTCCTCAAGAGTAGCCAGCACTCCAGACAGGTGTGGTTGCCAGTAGTCCTATGTTCTTTGAATGATTTTCACACAACTATTTAACTATGAAAGCTAAAACCGAATTCGACAGACCACAATTGCAAAAAGGAATTGGCAAAGCTGCCATGTTCAGTTTAGCATTTGGTGCTATGATTGGGGTTGGGTGGGTAACTGCCATGGGCTCGTGGTTATCTAATGCAGGCCCGTTGGGTGCCGCCATTGCTTTTGTGTTAGGCGGACTTCTCATGTTGGCTATTGGGTTTTGCTATGCCGAAGTAACCTCAGCATTACCCCTATCTGGTGGCGAAGTAGCCTATGCTTACAAGGCGTACGGCACTTCCAAGGCATTTATAGTAGGTTGGTTTTTAGTGTTTGGCTATTTGTCGGTTTCCGCTTTTGAAGCCGTTTCCGTCAGTAAAGTATTGAGCTACTTAATTCCATCCATTGATTATTTGCAACTGTATTCCGTAAATGGAAGCCCCATTTTCTTATCGCATATACTCTTGAGCGCGTTTTTCGTTTTACTCATAAGCGCCATCAATTATACGGGAGTAAAAAACTCAGCCCGATTTCAAGTTGGATTGACCACCCTTTTTATTGCCCTCACCTTCATATTTGTAATAGCCGGAATGGTTATGGGAGACTGGAAAAACCTAGACCCTTTGTTTTCTGGAAACAATGCAGGCTCAATTACAGCTGGTATTGCCATGGTTTTGGTAACAGTACCCTTTTGGTTTGTGGGTTTTGATACCATTCCGCAGGCTGCCGAAGAGGCCAAAGAGAGCATTTCTGCTAAAACTATTGGGTTGCTTATTCCAGCATCTATTGTGGCGGCCGTTTGTTTTTACATCCTCATTATTATGAGCACATCCATTGCTGCACCATGGAATGATATTCTTGCAGATAAGTTGCCAACTGCAAAAGCATTCGGAACGGCAACGGGCTCTCCTTTTATGGTGAACCTGATTCTAGTAACTGCCTTGGTGGGTTTACTTACAAGTTGGAATGGTTTTTTTCTGGCTGGTTCGAGGGTGCTTTTCGCCATGGGCAGAGGAAAGATTATTGCTCCTTTTATCGGGAAATCGCACCCAACCCATCAAACTCCTTACAACGCTGTTATATTTAGCGGTGGAGCAACCTTCTTGGCTTCGCTGATGGGACCGGGTGCTATGGTGGCGTTTGTAAATGTGGGTTCCATGTGTATTGTAATTGCCTTTCTTGGCGTTTCGGCCTCCTTTTTAACCTTGCGAAAGAAGTTCCCGGATTTGCATCGCCCCTATAGAGCGCCAGGCGGAAGGCTTTTAGGTTTTATTGGAATTATTGGCTCGCTATGCATCTTATCAATAATGGTTTTTCCGAATAGCCCTGTTGCGCTGGCATGGCCTTTTGAATGGGGAATCTTTTTAACCTTTTCTATACTAGGCGTTCTATTCTGGTTGCTTTCTGCCAAAAGTAGGAATGCTGTGCCTAAAAAGGAAAGAGATTACCTGATCCTAGAAAAGTTTATGTAGCGAAAAATTTCTTTCTACCGGAGATGGAGCATGATAGATAGAGAGCTGAAAGACCGAAAAGAGTAATAACCTTATTTTCAAATCGTTTGATCAAAAATATTGATGCCAGAACCCGACAACTACTACACCTCCAAACCAGAACCCAACAGAAGTTGCCTGCTTGCGCTTAGAAAGATTACCCTCAATCAGGATGAACTGGTAACAGAAACCCTTAAGTACGGAGCTCCCTGCTTTTGATATCGCAATAAAATGTTCTGCTACCTATGGATAGATAAGAAGACCTATTGAGCCATACATGCTATTTGTAGAAGGCAAACACCTCAATTACCCACAGTTGGAAGCTGAAACACACGCTCGGATGAAGACTTTTAGCGTAAATTCTATGAAAGACATTGCCAAAGAAACCATAGAGATGTTTCTCAATGATATTTTGAATCACTACAGAAACGGAACGATAGCAACCAAATTGCTAAACTAATTCGCATCTTGTAGGTTTCTCAAAAAACTAGACGTTGACAACAGCCATAATTATAACCTTTTGTACGCTTCTGCTAGTAGCGTATTTATTTGCACTTACTTCTGAATACACAAAAATCCCATCTGTTCTGCTCTTGCTTATCCTCGGTTGGGGAATAAAACAAGTAACCGTATTTCTCGGAATAGACCTTCCTGATTTTAACCCCGTGCTGCCAGTAATAGCCACCATCGGACTGGTACTCATTGTACTCGAAGGTTCGTTGGAATTGAAAGTAGACCGTAGCAAAGTTAGATTGATTCTCAAATCGTTTTTCGGTGCCCTCTTACCTATCATAATCCTGACCATCGCCATTACTTATGCATTTCACCACTTGGGTGGGTATGAGCTTCGCCTTTGCATCATCAATGCCATTCCGTTCTGCGTAATCAGCAGCGCCATTGCCATACCCAGTGCCGTCAATCTCAACAAAACCGACAAGGAATTCGTAATCTACGAAAGCAGTCTTTCAGATATACTTGGCGTGATCATCTTCAATTTCGTCATCTTCAATGAAGTGTATGATGCCATTACCTTCCTCACCTTCGGTCTGCAGATTCTCCTCATGCTTGTCATCTCAATTGTTGCCACCCTTGGGCTGTCAATGCTATTGGCTCGTATCAATCATCATGTCAAATTCGTGCCCATCATTCTGCTTGTGGTATTACTCTACACGGTGCTTAAGGTGTATCATTTGCCCGGGCTCATCTTTATTTTACTCTTTGGGCTTTTCATTGGTCATCTCGATAAGCTAAAGCATTTTGGTTGGGCAGCAAAACTAACCTCCTACAATCCTGAAAAGGAGGTGGAAATGTTCACCGTACTTACCATCGAAGGCACATTCCTTATCCGTTCGCTATTCTTCTTGGTATTCGGCTACCTGCTCGAAACGTCCGAACTTTTTGATGGCGCCACAGCCCTTTTGGCTGTGATGATGGTGGTGCTTTTCATGGTTGTAAGAGTCATTCAGTTGGCTGTTTCGCGGTTGCCTATTGCCCCTCTTTTGTTTGTGGCTCCTCGTGGCCTAATCACCATTCTTTTGTTCCTCTACATTACGCCTGCCGAGAGTATTGATTTGGTCAATAAATCGCTGATTATTCAGGTTATCGTGTTCACCGTACTTGTCATGACCTTCGGAATGATGTTCAGCGGTTCTGGAAATGAGGAGGAATATGACGAGCTGATTGAGCCCGATATGATGGATGAAAGGAGGAAAATTGAAGAATGAAATAGGAAAAACGTATCACTGTCTGCAACTTCCATCTCCTAACCGCTAATCACGATATTCGCAGCAGCATGAAAGAACTTTACCACGCTGTAAGCGGCTTTGTCAAGAAAGACTTCAACGGATTCATATACGGCATCACCATGCTGTTTCTGGCCGTGGCAATGTTCATCAACTACAGTTCCGCCATCGACCTCGATTGGTTTGATACCCGTGGAGGGTTCGTTCAGCGTTTGGGGTTCTATGGATTACTCTTTGGCGGAACGTATTTCGCCACAGCCTTACTTGCAGCGAAAGATGCAGAAAAGTCATTTCTAAAAGACTGGCGATTCTGGTCATTGGCAATGGCATTTGTGTTCATTGCCACCATTCCCAAATTGCACATTCTTAAACTTGTTGACGCACGCGCTCACGGTTGGAATATCCACGAAATGGTCTTCGTTTCACGAAGTCATTTCTTCTTTCATCAAATGGTCATTTCCTTGATTGGATTAGGAATTGTGAAAGTGCTGTTTCATAAATGGGCTGCTATTGATTATGGTTTCCGTGCCGATTGGAAGACATTGAAACCCTACTTCTTCGTGCTTGCGTTGGTGGCTCCGTTGGTTATTGGTGCATCCTTCTTTCCCGATTTTCAGCGCGCCTATCCGCAATACAAACCTTGGGATTACAAAGAGGTATTTGACTTGAGCATTGGCCAGCGAGCTGCCATTTTTGAAATGTGCTATTCAACCGGGTTTGTAGCCGTGGAAGCTGTTTTTCGTGGCGCATTGGCCATTACAATGGTTAAAATAATGGGGCCAAGAGCGGTGCTTGCCATGGCATCCTTCTACTGCGTTTTCCATTTTGGGAAACCTGCTGGCGAAGCAGTTGGAGCCTTCTTTGGAGGGTATGCTTTGGGCGTGCTCGCTATTCACAGTCGTAGCGTTTTAGGAGGATTAATTGTGCATCTAGGTGTGGCCATGCTGATGGAAACGATGGGTTATCTGCATCATTATCTTTGAGGCTTCAAAGAAAAGATTATGTCCAAAACCAAAAAAATACTCGTTCCGATTATCCTTGTCCTCGGAATCATTCAGTTCATTCCGCACGAACAGGAAACAGTGGTTCTAGATGCAAGTGCCAAGTTTAAAACCGACAATATCGAAGTGCAAAACATACTCGAAAAGGCGTGCATGGATTGCCATTCAAACGAAACCAAGTATCCGTGGTATGCCGATGTTGTTCCTATAAATTACTTCTTGGACAATCACATTGCAGAAGGCCGCGAACATTTGAACTTTTCTGAATGGAACGTCTTGCCACCAAAAGATCGCGAACATGCCTTGGAAGAAATTGTTGAGATGGTGGAGAAAAAGGAAATGCCAATGCTTACGTACTGGCTCATTCATTGGGAGGCAAAACTGACGGATGCTGAAAGGGCGACTTTGGTGGATTATTTTAAGGGGCTTTAGTCCATTGTCCACGGACGATAGACGATAGCATTGCGACAATGGATTGTAAGACTTAGAAAGTAAATTTGACGAAAAGACGATAGATGTATAAAACGGGACTGAGTTCCGAATTGCAACCTCAAAATGATGACGAAAGTTGAAGCGATAAAAAAAGTGCTCGAAGACAATAACGGAGCAGCTACTTGGAGCATTATCTATAATAATATTGATAAATACTATGCTGGAATTAAAAGTTCAAAAGACTGGCAAGCAGGTATAAGAGGTGTGCTTTATCGCGAAATTAGAAACCAGCAGTCTTTTAAAAAAATTGGTCTTAGCTTATTTGCTCTTCGAGATTACAAAGAGGAAAAAACACCTGATATATCTGACAAAATACGAATGCACTCATTTATTGAGGGCATCTGTTTAGAACTGGGAAATTTTAAAAATTACGATACTTATACTGCTGACCCTACTGCCATATTCAAAGACCACATTTCTCTTTCTGACATAGCCACTCAACATTCCATTCCTTCTTTTTCATATAATCCAATTGTAGAAGAGGCAAGAAGAATTGATGTAATCTGGTTGAATAAGACAGGATTTCAGTTCCCACAAACAAATATTTGAAGTTGTAGACAGTATTGGAACTTTGACTGGAGCATGTAATCGCAGTCTTCAACTTTTAAATTTCCATACTGAGTATTTCATAATTGCACCAGAAAAACATAGAGCAAAATATAATAAGCACATGGCACTAGAACCTTACCATTCGAATGCAGGTAGATTCAAGTTCATTAATTATGATGCTATAATTGAGTTGTATGAAAATGCTTCAAAAGTCAATAAACTTGAACACGAGATTTTTACTTTTTGAATCACACACAATTGAAAACCTCTGGCTCAACAACCAAACCATCGCAGACGAAGCGGAATGGAATTCCAAAATTGAAGAAAGTCTAACAGCTTGGGCGGCATAAAATAGTCCACGGACGATAGTCCATAGACCATGGACGATCGACCATCAACTAAAAAATGAACAAATTTGAACTTATAGCCGACTTTATACCCATGGGCGACCAGCCCACGGCCATCAAGCAATTGGTGGAAGGCGTTGAGGCTGGCGACAAGGATCAGGTTTTGCTGGGTGTCACAGGTTCGGGCAAAACATTCACCATGGCAAATGTGATTGCACAAACTGGTAGGCCAACGCTCATTCTCAGTCACAACAAAACGCTTGCCGCCCAGCTTTTTGGAGAGTTCAAGCAGTTCTTTCCGCACAATGCAGTGGAGTACTACGTTTCGTATTACGATTACTACCAACCCGAGGCTTATCTACCCGTTACCGACACCTACATTGAGAAGGACCTACAGATAAATGATGAAATTGAGAAGCACCGTTTGAGTGCCGCTTCCACCCTGCTTTCAGGAAGGAGAGATGTGGTTGTGGTGTCTTCTGTTTCTTGCATTTATGGCATCGGAAATCCAACCGATTTTCAGAACAATACAATCGAAATAAAAGTCGGGCAACTCATCAGTAGGGAGAAATTTTTACACAGTTTGGTATCTAGCCTGTATTCCCGTGCCAACATAACATTGGAGCGCGGTGAGTTCCGAGTAAAAGGCGATACAATTGATGTTTATCTTGCTTATGCCGATTATGCTTACCGCGTGTTCTTCTTTGGTGATGAGATTGAGGAAATTGAAAAGATAGACCCGAAAAGTGGTTCAACAATTGAGACGCTTCAACGCGCTGTCATCTACCCTGCCAACAACTTTGTGACATCAAAAGATACGCTGCTTCAGAAAATTTGGGAGATTCAGGAAGACATGGTGAAGCAGGTAGATTATTTCAAAGAAACGGGCAAACCACTTGAAGCCAAACGCTTGCAGGAACGGGTGGAATACGATATTGAGATGATGCGCGAATTGGGTTATTGTTCGGGCATCGAGAATTATTCAAGGTATTTCGATGGACGAAAAGCGGGAACCAGACCATTCTGTCTGATGGATTATTTCCCCGATGATTTTCTCATGTTCATTGACGAAAGCCACGTGACTGTTTCTCAAATTGGAGCGATGTATGGTGGCGATAGAAGTCGAAAAGAGAATCTGGTCGGTTATGGATTTCGTCTTCCTTCGGCCATGGACAATCGTCCGTTGAAGTTTGATGAGTTTGAGAACATTACCAATCAAATGATTTACGTTTCGGCAACTCCTGCCGACTACGAATTGGAAAAAAGCGGTGGTATTGTGGCCGAGCAAATCATCCGTCCAACTGGGCTTTTAGACCCAATTATTGAAGTGCGTCCAAGCGTGAATCAAGTAGATGATTTGCTTGATATGGTGGATAAGACCGTGAAAAAGAATGAACGCGTTCTAGTAACGACCCTCACCAAACGGATGTCTGAAGAGTTGGCCAAATACATGGCGAGGCTGGGCATAAAGTGCCGTTACATTCACTCCGAAGTTGACACTGTGGAACGCGTGGAAATTCTCCGCGATTTGCGCTTGGGAAACTTCGATGTACTTATTGGCATCAACCTGCTTCGTGAAGGGTTAGATCTTCCAGAAGTGAGCCTCGTTGCCATTTTGGATGCTGATAAGGAAGGATTTCTACGTTCATCACGCTCGCTTACCCAAACTGCTGGCCGTGCTGCACGGAATGTGAACGGACTTGTTATCATGTATGCCGATAAGATTACGAAGTCGATGCAGCAAACCATTGACGAAACGGAACGCAGACGCGAAAAGCAGATCAAATTCAATACCGATAACGGACTGGTTCCAACAGCATTGAACAAATCTCGCGAAGCAATAATGAGCCAGACCTCTGTTGCCGGTGATATGAAACGCAGAGCGAAATATGATATTCAAGTCGACATCAATCAGGCTGCCGAAGAAGGCATTGCCTACCTGACCAAAGACGAACTGAAAAAGCGGTTGGCTCAGACCCGCGTGTTCATGGAACAGGCGGCCAAGGAATTGGATTTTCTAGAAGCTGCGCGATTGCGTGATGAAATGAAGGTGATTGAATTGCAGATCAACAAATCGTAAAGACGTTGTATATAACGTCTTTACAGGCTGTCCCGTTCAATCTGCTGCACAATTTCCTCAATCAATCTATCATCGCCTTCGGGGTCGTATTCCGATTTCAAATCATAATCGAACATTTTGGCAATGCCTTGAAAGAACCATGCGGTGAAACCACCACGGAATTCCTTCACAATATCATACGAAATACTGCCCGTTTCCCTATCAAGAAGTTTGATGAGAATTCTTCCTTGCGTGAATGATAAGCTTGTCAATTCGCCTTCATAATCGCGTTTTATTTCCTTCTCCAAAAGTTTCATCCGCTTCTTGCGTTCCTTAGGAGTCATATACTTCACCTCGTCTTCCACTTCTTTCATTCGCTTGCCGGCCAACTTGGCGTACGGCAACACTTTCTTTACGTGACGGGTTAGTTTGTAATACTTCTTCTCGTCTTTTTTGCTCTTGAATATGCGTTTGGCAGTGGCTCTAGCGGGTGGTAGCATAATGATGGGCATGGTATCACCATTCACGATAATCGCGGAATAGAGTTTTCCATTTATCAAAGCCCATACAATTGAATCTGATTCGACCTGCTCTGTTTTAGGAGAAATACTTGTGCGCCCGCCTTTGGTTGCAATGTTTGTATCCTGCGCTTTTAAAAACTCAGTAAGCAACATAAAAAGGATGATGATGGTGTGACGCATTAACAGAGATGAGACAATTTTCGCGCCAATGCTTTTTCTAGCGAATCCTATAGCCTCGTACGATTCAGCTTCCAAGCCGAACCAGAAACAGCTCTGTTTGATATGGAAGCCAACGACATAGCCGATGATTCATCCACAAAGGCCGTCATCAGTGCTGCAATTTCCTTTTCAGCATCATGTACAACGTCCAACATTTCTGGACTGAAATGATCTTTTACAAATCCTGTATCGAATTTGCCCGAAGCAAACGCTTCATGCTCCATTACGAATTTGCAGAATGATAAGGTCGTTTTCACACCTGTGATTTGATATTCATCTATCGCCCGCGACATTTTAGCACGAGCTGCATCACGATTCTCGGCATGCACGGCCAATTTGGCAATCATTGGGTCGTAGTAAATCGGAATATCCATGCCTTCCTCAAAACCATCATCTACTCTCACTCCTGCTCCCTGAGGACGAACGTAGCGTTCTAATTTTCCAATATCAGGAAGGAAATTATTCTGAGGGTCTTCTGCGTAAACACGCGATTCAATGGCGTGTCCGTTGATTTTGAGGTCTTCCTGTTTAAAAGATAGTTTCTCGCCTCGCGCTACGCGAATCTGTTCTTTTACAATATCAATTCCCGTTATCATTTCCGTTACGGGATGCTCTACCTGCAAACGCGTATTCATCTCTAGGAAATAGAAATTGAGCTTATCATCAACCAAAAACTCAACAGTTCCAGCACCAACATAGCCGCAGGCACGAGCCACATCCTTGGCACATTCGCCCATTTTGTGACGCATTTCTTCTGATACGATGGACGAAGGCGCTTCCTCCACCACTTTCTGGTGTCTGCGCTGAATGGAGCATTCGCGCTCAAACAGATGCACCACGTTTCCGTGGGTATCTGCCAAAACCTGAATTTCAATGTGTCGAGGTGAGTTCACAAACCGCTCAATGAAAACGGCTCCATTGCCAAAAGAAGAAGTGGCTTCGCTGATAGCGAGGTTCATTTCTTCTTCCAAGGTTTCTTCGTTGTAAACGATACGCATTCCCTTTCCTCCGCCTCCGGCAGACGCCTTAATCATCACTGGAAAACCAATTTCCTTGGCGGTTGAAATGGCTTCTTGCAAGTCTTCCACCGCACCTTCCGTTCCTGGAACGAGCGGGATATTGTAACTCTTAACTGCTGCCTTGGCCGAAAGCTTATCGCCCATTATGTTCATAGAATGGGCAGAAGGACCTATAAGAATGATTCCTGCCTTTTCTAATTTGGTGGCGAAAGCGGCATTTTCGGATAAGAACCCATAACCTGGATGTACGCCATCCACGTTCAGGTCTTTGCAGATTTCAATAATCTTATCGCCCAGCAAATAACTTTGATTGGATGGTGGTGGACCAACACAAACAGCTTCATCAGCATAACGAACGTGCAAGGCATTTCTGTCTGCTTCTGAATAAATTGCTACAGTTTTAATGCCCATTTCACGGGCTGAACGCATGATGCGCAAGGCAATCTCACCTCGATTGGCTACAAGTATCTTCTCCATCCTTTCCTTTTTTGAAGGACGGCTAAATTAAGCATTGCGAAAAACGAATTCTGAGAAACGGATGCTATCCGAGATCATGCATGGCAAGAAGCGGCACCTTTGAGTGCAACGCCAACTTTCTGGTAACGCTACGGTGAAAAATGGCATCGAAAAAATTGTTTCTACGAGGTACAACTGCCAACAAATCAATGTCGTGCGTATTCAAGTAATTTTCAATGGACTGAACCTTGTCTTGACCGTATTCAAAATGAAACGTATGCTCAATTTCTTCCAGCTGATGATCCAATTTTAAACCTGCAACTGCTTCGTCAACCGTTGTCATTTTTCCTTCGTCTAGCACATTCATTAAGTGAATATGTGCTTTGTGTATTTTAGCCAACCGAATCATAGGGGCAAGAACATCATTGCTACTCAATCCTTTATTATCTGTGGCAAAAAGAAAGGTTTTAGGTGCCGCAATTTCCGCTTCGTGCGGAACGGCCAGCACAGCACAGGAAGCAGCCTGAATAACGTCAGACGTGTTGCTGCCGATAATCACTCCTTCCCATCCGGATGCTCCTTTAGTCCCCATCACGATTAGGTCGATGGACAACTCATCAACAAGTGCATTTGTATTGAACGAAAGCGAACCAACCTCTATAATTGTAGAAAATGAGAAACGGCTTTCGGCATAGGTCTTTCTGAGGATTTCAGCATCCTTTTCCAAGATGCGGAGCAATTCTTCATGTCCCAACGTGTCAATCTGAATAGGCATATCTGCAGTATAAACAGGAACTTCGAACGACTGAAACAGGATGAATTCCACCTTCCTGCCTTTGAGCAAGTTAAGCGCATACGCTAACGCATGTTTGGCGTTATCGCTTCTATCTGTTGGAACAAGAATTTTGTACATATTCAGAGTTTTAAGAAATTAATGAAAGGCGATAATCGGAACATTTACGTGCTGCATCATCTTTTTTGTTGCGCTTGAGCCAAACATTCGGCTAAAAAAGTCATTCTTGCGTGTAACCATGGCCAAAAGATCGACCTTTTTAGCCGTGGCAAATTCTGTAATTGCCTTATTCACATTATCGCCCTCCGCAAAGTGGAATGAATGTTTTACACCATCAAACACGCTGGTTGGTTGTCTATCGTTTCCCTTGGCATTTCCTACGGTATCCAACTTACCATTAGGCACAACATTCAAAATCAAAAGTTCTGCATCAAACTTTCTGGTGAGGTTTGCCAATTCAGATGGCAAAAGCCCTTCATTCAGTGTGACATCATCCACGGCAAAAAGAATTTTCTGAGGAACAGAAAGTGTAGCCGCTTCAGGTACAGCCAAGACTGGAATCTCCACATTTTGCATCAAGTTTGAAGCTACGCTACCAATCAATACTTCTTTTAAACCTGTGGCACCTTTTGTTCCCATAACCACTAAATCGTAACTTTCAACATTGGTCAGTCGCTTGACAACCGATTCAGGATCTCCCGTTTCTGCCATCACATTTATTTTTCCAACCAATTTCGGAAACTCTCGTTCCAAAATTTTCAGCTCCTCATTCAAACTCTTAAGCGACTCCTTGGCCAGAATATCCGAAATGGAAATAAGCATGGGAGCGCCAGCGTGTGGCACCTCATATGTATTCAGTAAGGTGTATTTCGCCTTCTCTCCAAATACAAAAAGGGCATATCTAATTGCTCTTTTTGCATTTGCAGAAAAGTCTGTTGGTAGTAATATGTTTTTCATGGAGGGTCGGATTAAACAGGATTCTTTACAAAGCAAGCTAGCAACAGCTTTTCGTACATTGAGACTCATCACTACAAAAAATGACATTGGTCAACCGAGCTGGATCAGAACAGCGGTGGCTTTTAATGATTGATAACCGAACAGTGAATTCCACTTCTTTGTATACCAGAGCAATCGGGTCTTAAGCAATTGACATGAAATAGCCACAGATGCACAGATTTCCACAGATTTTTCACGGGTAATAAGTGTTTTACTGTGGAAATCCGTGCATCTGTGGCAAAAAATATGTTTTTCAATATGTTTGGTAATAAGACCCGATTGCCCTGCTTTGTACACTGGAAGCCAATAAAGTGTTCTTAGCGAAAACTATATTCGCAGAACTTTAATCAGCAAATTGCGTTGATTTTAGTGCATAAACCCGATTATATATACTTTATGAAGCACACGTATCTTGCATTTGCCTTACTTCTTTCGATTCCTTTTTTCTCGAAGGCGCAACACTTGCCTTGTACAACACACGAGCGCACCAATGCCATTCTTGAGCATTCGCCAGAAAAACGGGCTTTACTAGAACAACTTAACCGCGAAGCCATTGAATACACGGCCTTGCACTACGGTGAACGTGCTGGTGGATTGAAGGTAATACCAACCGTTATCCACGTTATTCACGACAATGGTTCGGAGAATATTTCAAAGGCGGACATTCTGAATGTAATGGATGCAGTGAATCTTGAACTACGTGGACTGAACAACACTACTTCGGTGGTGTCTGCGTTTCAGGGACTGATTGCGGATACGCAATTTGAACTCCGATTGGCTAAAATTGACGAAACGGGAAATTGCACAGATGGCATCACTAGAACTGTATCACAGCAGACCTACGATGGTGGTGAAGGTGTAAAAAGCCTAGTGAATTGGAATAATGGTAGCAGAAGATATCTTCAGGTTTGGCTCGTACAATCTGTGAGCGGTGGTGCGGGTGGCTACACCTTTCTACCTGGCTCTGTTGGTCAAGCTAACAACGGAATCATTATTCGTACAGCACAATTTCAGGGTAGTTTGGCGCATGAGTTTGGGCATTGGCTTAACCTTAGCCATACGTGGGGGCCAACCAATGACCAAGCGGTTGCTAGTAACTGTAATTTTGATGATAACGTGAGTGACACACCTAACACAATAGGTACATCTGGCAGCTGCAACACTTCCCAAGTAACCTGCGGCAGCTTGGATAATGTTCAGAACCACATGGATTATTCGACCTGTGCTCGCATGTTCACCCTTGGTCAGTCGGCAAGAATGGAATCTGCCGCCAACTCTTCTACTGGAGGCAGAGTAAACTATTGGGGCGGAGCAAACCGTCAGTCAACAGGTACAAATGACGGATTCAGCAACAGTTGCGTTCCTACCGTTGCATTTTTTGTAAACAATGCACTTGGCTGCGAAGGCATAACTGTTGATTTTGAAGATACTTCGTTTGGAGCCGATGAAGACCCAAGCTGGGTCTGGAGTTGGAGTTTCCCGGGAGGAACACCTTCAACCAGCGACAATCAGAACCCTTCTGTTACTTACAGTGCGGCTGGAACGTATGCCGTAACCCTTACCATTTCAAACAATGCCGGTTCAGATTCTGAAACGGCACAAGGAGCAGTTGTGATTACGGAGTTGGGCGGTGGTTTAATAAGCCCGATTATTGAGAGTATGGAACAATCCAATTTCCCAAACAATAGTGGTACAGATTCGGATTGGAGTATTGAATCTCCGGGCGGACTTACGTGGCAGCGGAACACAATCGCATTCACTTCGGGTGCTGCCAGTGCGCGCATCAACCTAAGAAGTGTCACGGCAGGAAACGTAAATAGCCTTATCAGTCCTCCAATAGATATGTCAGATGTAGATGCTTCAGATGCGCGGCTAACCTTTATGTTGGCTCATGCCAACCGAACCAGCACCAGCCATTCGGAGCGTTTACGGGTGTATGCTTCGCGAAACTGTGGCGAAACATGGAGTTTACGTTACAATAAATCTGGAGACGACATCAATACGGCTGGTGCTTCAGTTAGCACCAACTTCATACCAAATACAAACCAGTGGAGTGAGCAAAGTGTGTCCCTAGCCACCATGGAAGGAGAAGAGCATGTACTCATCAAGTTTGAGGTGACAAGCGACAATCAGAGCTACATGTATATAGATGATATCAACATCAATCAGAATGTAAGCGGAACAAGCATTGTGGATGCTGGAGTTATTTCAACACTACGGGTATATCCTAACCCTATTAATGGAAACAGCCAGTTGGAGATTTCTGTAAAAGAAGCGATGAATGCTGATATTGTCCTTACAAACGTGATGGGTCAGACATTGGCAATTTCTCAGCAGTCGTTGATTATGGGTTTGAACCGTTTATCTCTTGCTGATGAAAGCGCTTCGTTAAGCGCAGGAATTTACCTTATCCAGGTTCGTTCGGAGCTTGGAACAAAGACTATTAGGTTTGTTAAGGACTGACGAAAGTTATTACCTAATCATTAAAAACGCAAAGCCTTGTGGTTATCCACAAGGCTTTGCGTTTTAGGGAGAATATCCAACAGAATTATATCATCAACCTCCTTTATCGTTTTTCATTCTAAGAAAAGAGAAATCTCTTAACCAAAGAAAAGAGATGTTTCCTTCGTCATCATCACATAAACAGGGCAATCAAAAAGTGTACTGATATGCCAATCGGATGCTCACGCCCGGATTAAATGACGTGAATATCTGATCCTGAGCCTTGTAAGAACGATAGACCAATGTTCTATCATCATTCAAGAGGTTCTGAACCCGAAGTGTGATGCGTGAACTGCGCTTCTGTCCCACATTCACATAGGCATTGAAATTCAAACTGTGGAACGCAAGCGTATAAACATCCGGCACACGACCCGAACCGATGATCGAAAGCTGATCTCCCTGCACATTATAGGCCAAGGCAATAGTTGCTCGGTCTTCGGCAATCTCGTAGGAAATGCTGGCATTAACGGCATAAGGAGATTGACCAGACATTCTTCTGAACTTGCTTACGGCCTCCTCTTCCCTCGCATTGTTTTCTCGCAACTGATACTCCGTTCCGCCTTGGTTATCTACCAGAACGCTGGTCATATCTACCATGGACTGAACGATGGAGGCGTTGATGGCAAAGAAAAATCCCTGTAGAAATTTGGAGGATGTGTGCTGGCGCAATCCTTTCCTGACCTCAGCTTCCGCTCCAAAAACGTGAGCAATGCCAGAGTTGCGCGGTTTCCAGTTATCAGGTGCCAACTCAAACGAAACAAGCTCAATGTGACCGTCAAACCGCTTGTAAAACCCAGAAACAGACAGCATGTCTTTTCCACCCATGAAAAACTCATAACGCAAGTCGGCATTATCAATATTGGTTATTTCAAGGTCGAGATTACCAGAGAACGTACGTTTGGTGATTGGGTCATAAATCTCAGCTTCAGATTTCTCCTTAAACGAAGGACGTGCCAAGGTGCGGCTGTAGCCTGCACGCAGGTTCATTTTTGGAGTGACCTTATACACCACATTCAATGCTGGAAGGAAATTGATAACATCCAAGGTTTTCTGATTGAGGTAGCGTACCGTATTATTTTGATTGACACCATCGTAAAACATAGCGGTATGTTCAATACGAAGACCGTAAATGAGGTTTAATTTCTTCTTGATTTGCTGCTCGGCCATAGCGTATCCTGCGGTAATTATCTGGCTTGCCTCATATTGATTTGATGGTTGAAAGTTTCCGATGGTGTAGGTGCCGTCTCTATAATTCGGGTCGGTTGCATCGGCAGACCAGATGTTGGCATCATCTAGGTACCAATCTGGGTCAATGCTTACTTCGTTTAGGTTATTTGGACGGTGCTTGAACGAAAAGACGGAGAAAGTTCTTGTCTTGTAGGTAATGGCAGCTCCTGTTTTGAAGCTGATATTTTCATGCAGCTTCAACTTTGCATCAAACTTGAAAGCTTCGTTGATTTCGTTCAGATTTCTCCAAAAACGATCGATACCCGAACCATTTCCTGTTGAAAGCGAAGTATCTCCTCCCGTAATGGATATTCTTGTTTCTCGGAAATCTGGATCATATACACGCGAAACCGAGAAGGAATTGCCCCAATCTAATTCGGCAATTCCAACACGGTGAGAACCGCTGAGTTGGAAATTTCCCATGCTACGCTGCGTGTAGGTGAGAATGTCCTCTTTCAGAGTTGACTGATTCTGCTCAAAATCTTGATTGATACGTTGCGCAGCACTCGATTCGCTGCTCTGGTTGTAAAGTAAGGTGGCCGTGTAGCTGCTTTTCTTGCGCTTCATGCTCCCTGTTAGTAACGCGTTCCATTGTACAGTTTCTCTACCCACATCTCCAACTCTACTGCGTTGTTTTTCCAATTCAATGTCTGAATCACTTTGTCCGCGCAGGTAATCGTTTGACTGAAAATCCTGATAGAAAACACGCTCGTTGGCGTAGTTCAATACGAAGTTGTAGCCATAGGTAGGGCCATCATTTTTATTGATTTGATTTCCATGATTTACAGTGAAAGACGAATTCATGAAAGCAAATTTCTTTTTGGCGGCCAACTCGGAGTTGAAACTGCGCGTTATAGATTCCAGTTCAGAGTCCACTCTAACCTCATCAGGAACATCGGCCTTACCATCAATGGGTAATTTTCTTACTCCATCATCAAAACCAAGAAAATCGGTCTTTCCTGTGTTGTAAAGAATATAATCTTTATTAAAATGCTGCCCCGGAACATAGGTAAAAGTCAGAGCGACCTGCGTAGTCTTTTCGTCTGGAAATTTTTTGGTAACAATATTTACGAGCCCACCCGTGAAATCACCATCAAGGTCTGGAGAAAACGACTTGGACACACTTACATTCTCCAATACGGCTGTTGGAAAGATGTCTATTTGAACCGCATTCACATCGGGGTCTAATCCGGGCAAGGTCATTCCATTGAGTACAGATTTAGTGTATCTATCTCCCAATCCACGCACATACACGTATTTTCCATCTTGCACCGTAACACCTGTTACCCTTCCAATTGCACCCGAAAGATTAGAATCTCCAACCTTACGGAAAGATTGAGCGGAAAGTCCGTCTGTAACAACTGTTGCGTTCTTCATTTCCATCAACACACCTGCTTCAGAATTCTTGCGAACGGTGGCAACAACCTCAACCATGGCCACTTGTTGCGTGGCCATTTCCAATACGCCATCAATCTTGGTAACTTCTCCAGCCTTTACGACCACTTCTTTAATGATTTGGTCGGCAAATGAGATATAGGACAGCTTAACTTCGTAGATGCCTGGTGCAATGGAGATGGAATAGTTGCCATCGAAATCTGTTGTTGCACCAACTCCGGACAATGCTGGAATAGTTACGTTGGCACCGATGAGCGGCCCACCGAACTGGCCATCACCAATGTTTCCTCGGATAAAGCCTTTTTCTTGCCCAAAAACAGCAAGGGTTGTAACTGAAAAAAGCAAAATCAGGCACAGATTTTTCATTTATCGCTTGGTTGAAAGGTTGCGCAAGGTTAAAGCAAAGAAGCCCTGCGATTTTGGTCGCAGGGCTTTCTTAACAATAAGATAAGGTAGTGTTAATTAAAGCTCTCCTCTTGTTCCTGCAGCTCCCCAAGAGAATGTGCTAACATATGCGAAAGAAGAACCAGAACCGGAGCTTACGGCACCAGCAGCAGTAGCTTGAGAAGCAGTCAATTCTGTTGGGCAAGTAGTTGGAACTGGCGGTGTTGCAGACAGATTTTCAAGAGCATCATACACTTTTACTCCGCTTAAGGTACAGTTTGTAAAAACCAAAGACTGAGCACCGTTAGGAGTAGTAAGGTATTTATAAGCATCGTTCTTGTGTGCACAAGTACCATCAAATCCAGTTCTAAATTTCACTGATTTTCCGCCAAGTGCAGCGTAATCGAAAGTTACATTCTGAACAGTTCCTTGCGCTTTTGATTTGAAATCGGCAGCAGATCCAGAACCCGCAGCATCAACATACTTGCAAATTCCGTTTTTGATGGTGAACTGACCGTTCAAGTTTGTTATTCCCTCAGGACCATCAATCTCTAAACCTTCGTCTGTTCCTACTCCGTCTCCGTGGATAACCGCAAAGCCATCAACAGTTCCTGAATAGTTCATATCAATGTCGATGCCGTCATCTCCTTGAAAATAAATAAGGAGGTTCGATACGTTTACGGTTCCACCAAAAAACTCGATTCCATCATCAAGCGTAGCGTAAATCTCAAGGTTGGTAATAACCGTTCCTGATCCAACACCACCCAATGTAAGACCGTTGATTTCGTTTCCTTCGCCAATCAGGGTTCCACCATGACGGATAGAAACGTAGTTCAATGTTCCTGAGTTGTCAGCAGCATCAGATCCACCATAAACTCCGTATCCAAGGTTGGCCGGAATACCTTCGATGTTTGCAGAAACATCTCCGTTCTCAGCACTTATAGGAGCGTTTCCAAGAATAATAAGCCCTCCCCATTTTTCGTTATCAAGTTTTGTAAGGTTTGTACCTACTTTTTGTCCTAGCTCAATATTATCCAACTCAGATGTGAAGATGATTGGATTAGCAGCCGTTCCGCTGGCCATAATCTTTCCTCCTTTGGCAACCACAATTGCTGATGCGTTGGCCTCTGTTCCTTCTTTTCCTTTAATGATGGCGCCTGCATTTATAGTTAAAGTAATGCCACTTGGCACTACCACTCGTCCTTCAATGTAATAGATTCTGCTCGCATCCCAAGTTTCGTCTGCGGTCAATTCGCCCGTTTTCACAACATCGTCATAAACACAATTTCCATTATCCTTGTCGGCATCAGCATCATAGTTGCTAGCAACAGGGTCAGTACAACCTTCCTTCTTAGCACAAGACGGAAGAAACGCAATGCTAGCCGAAAGGCCAAGTACTGCAACGAAATTCAGGTAACTTCTTTTCATTTTGAATGATTGTTTGTTTGGTTTTATTTCCACTGCAAATCAACCATAGCTATGTTACCTGGCATCCTGTCGATCCTTACAATTGATCTATGGTTATGTTAACTGAT
>JBDNJH010000304.1:0-5114 GCA_041687875.1 Flavobacteriales bacterium
AAGAAGGAGATGTGTATTGGTGTACTGCTGATATTGGCTGGATCACGGGTCACACTTACATCGTTTACGGGCCCTTGTTGGCTGGAGCAACCACGGTTATGTTTGAAGGCATTCCGAGCTACCCAGATGCAGGGCGGTTCTGGGAGGTGTGCGACAAGCATCAGGTGAATATTTTCTACACCGCGCCAACCGCCATTCGTGCGTTACAGGCCTACGGATTGGACTACGTAAAACCCTACAAACTGGATAGTCTGCGGGTTTTGGGTTCGGTTGGAGAACCGATAAACGAAGAGGCTTGGCATTGGTATAACGACCACATCGGCAAGGGGAAATGCCCCATTGTTGATACATGGTGGCAAACAGAAACAGGCGGCATTCTCATCTCGCCATTGGCGGGAATTACTCCGCTGAAACCGAGTTACGCCACACTTCCGCTACCAGGCATTCAACCCTGTTTGGTAGATGCAGATGGAAACGAAATTGAAGGAAACGATGTACAAGGAAATCTTTGCATCAAGTTCCCATGGCCAAGTATGTTGCGCACGACCTATGGCGATCACGGGCGTTGCAAACAAGTTTATTTCTCAACATATAAAGGCAAATATTTTACGGGCGATGGTTGCCGGAGAGACAAGGACGGTTACTACCGAATTACCGGTAGGGTTGATGATGTAATTAACGTCTCAGGCCACCGTTTTGGAACCGCTGAGATTGAGGCTGCTATTGACGAACACGAAAACGTGGTGGAAACAGCCGTGGTCGGTTATCCGCACGACATCAAAGGACAAGGGATCTATGCCTACATCATTTGCAATCATCCGCCAACAGATCTTGAGGCTTTCCGAAAAGAGATTGATGCAGTTGTGGTTGAAATCATCGGTCCGATTGCGAAGCCAGACAAAATTCAGGTAGTAAGCGGATTACCCAAAACCCGATCAGGAAAGATTATGCGAAGAATTTTGAGAAAAGTGGCCGAAGGAGACGTTTCTAATTTAGGCGATACCTCTACCTTACTCGACCCTGATGTGGTGGATGAGATAAAGGCTGGGGCAGGGTTATAGAACACAGATTAGACTGATTGAACAGATAAAAACTGATTTGTTCCGTAAAGTCGTCAACTTTTAGAAAGTTGACGACTTTGAATTCAGGGAAAAAATTGATTCCCCGTTTTATTGCCGGTCGCTCTGGTTATTACTGAGACGCTTCGTGCCTCAGCGAAACAAACCGCGTAGTTTACTTTATCTCGTCTGTTTCCCTGACGAAGGAAGGGTCTCTTTTCATTTCCATCGGGGAAAGTCCAACTTTGAACTTATGCTGATAACAAAATGGGGACTCAAAAAAATCATGAAAATCTGTTCAATCACTTTAATCCGCGTTCTATTTCGGAATGATTGTTGTTAGTTTTTGTTTTGCAAATTCCGCCACCATGAAACAGCTTTTACTCTCCATTTTCTCCCTCTTCATTTTTCTCTTTTCCGCAGAGGCACAGAACCAAGAAATTATCGGGTCTATCCGTTCAGCAGATGGAAAATCGCTTGCCAACGCCCACATTCTCGACATTAACAGCCGTATGGCTGTAGCTGCAGACGAACTGGGAAAATTTCAACTTTCCATTGCTGATTCTGGAACCGTGCTGCGCGTTTCACATGTTGGATTTCGCCCTGTTCTTTATGCTGTCACAGAAGAAATGTTGCGGGCGAATGCCTCTGCGATAAAGAACGTTTCCATCGTTCTATCTCAAGAATCTACCATGCTTTCGGCTGCCACTATTTCGGTTGCAGACAAGACCGTTATTGATGGAAAACGAGGCGTGGTGCTGCGCGATTTCAGTTTTGCAGATGGAAACAATCTGCTGTTAATGGCCGAAAATGGTATTCGGTATTTGGTTTTGTGTGATGATAAGTGGCATGAAATATCGCGCATGGAAGTGGGAAAAAAGGGCGACAGGCTGTATGAGGACTGCCTCGGAAACGTTCATCTTTTCGGGGATGATAGTGTGTATCAGGTGGCGGTCAATGCAAGCGGTCTGGAGTTCGTCCACACCACCAATCGAGCCTATTTCCTTGAACAGATGGCCCATTGCGCTACATCAACCGATAACTACATTTTCTTCAGCTCCTACCAAAAAGCAGGACAGGAAGTTTATCACTATGCGTTGGAACGCAACACCAAAAAAGGCATCCTACTCCAACGGGTCTACGATCACGAAGGATTGCAGGACATCGAAGACTATTTCAGCACCTTGGCCTCCTCCAATCCGTTGAGGTATAGAAGCGGCCGATATCCAACAGCGTCTTTTATGATCAATCGGATGGGTGCCAGTTTCAGTTACAGCAATCCGCAAAACGGTTTAACTTGTAGCAGTGCAATTGGAATTACGGATTACACCCACAACCCTTACGGCTCATATTATCGCAACTCCAACCGATATACAGGCACACCTGCCGTCTACGAACGCAGTTCTTTGCTTTGGGGAGGACAGTATTCGGCCAATACCTACGGATCATCTCAGGGTCAGTATTACCAATCGGTTTCAAACCGTGCGTTAGAGTACCAACAAGCCATGCTCAACACGTGGAGTCCATCGCCTAGAGACCGCGGTTGGATTGACTTACTTAACCAACCAACTTACAGCCCGATGTTCAATCTGCGCGACAGCATTTTTGTGTTCGACCATGTAGTTGGCGTTTGTTATGTGCATGATGAAAACGGAAAAGAAGCAAGGTCATTTCCGATAGAACATCAGGAGGTAAGTGGGTGGCGGAATGTTCTCATTCCAGATGAGAATGGTGAGAAATTATACGCACAGGTCAAGAGTAAGAACAAGCTCTATTTGATTGAAATTGACCTCATTGACGGACACATCGTAGCGAGCACCGAACTTCCCAATGCCACGTTTGTGGAACACCTGAAGATAAAGGATGGCTACGCCTATTATTTGAAGGAATACCGGGATTTGCTTGCATCTGATCGGATGCTCAAGCAGCGGTTGTGAGTTCTTCCTTTCCGTTATATTCGCAAGGATAATGGAACACGGATGCCGCAGAAAGCGCGGATAAACACGGATAATGGGAAACCTAATACATGGTGAGATAACAGGAAAAATCCTGGAGGCATTTTTCAATGTCTATCACGAATTGGGATACGGGTTTCTTGAAAAAGTATATGAAAATGCTATGCTCATTGAATTGGATGAACTTGGCCTAATCTGTAAAGCACAACATCCGATTACGGTGTTTTATAATGACGAAAATGTTGGCGAATACTTCGCTGATATTCTAGTTGAGAATAAAGTGATAATTGAGATGAAGGCTGTTGAAGGAATCTCCGAACGACATGAAGCTCAATTGATAAATTACCTGAGAGCCACCGAAATGGAAGTAGGTCTACTCCTTAACTTCGGCAAAAAACCAGAATACAAACGCAAGGTCTTTTCCAATCACCGAAAATAAATCCGCTTTTTTCCGCGCTTTCCGTGGTATCCGCGTTCTATTAAATATGACAAAACAAGACCCATCCGAAGACAAAAGATTGTTCCTACTCGATGCATTCGCGCTTATTTACCGCGCCTATTTCGCATTTGCGGGCAATCGTGTGGATAAACATGGCAATCGCGCCAGCGGCTACACCATGGTCAATTCAAAAGGTCTGAACACATCGGCCATTTTCGGTTTCACCAACACGCTTTTGGAGTTGTTGGAAAAGGAAAAACCATCGCACATTGCTGTGGTATTTGATATGCCTGGAACCACGCATCGCGAGGTGGAATTCACCGAATACAAGGCCAACCGACAGGCCATGCCCGATGATCTTCGCGATAGCATTTCGTACATCCAAGACCTTATCCGAGGTTTCCGAATTCCTGTTCTTGGTGTTGAAGGATACGAGGCGGATGATGTGATTGGAACATTAGCAAAGAAGGCCGAGAAAGAAGGTTACACTACTTACATGGTAACGCCCGATAAGGACTACGGCCAGTTGGTTTCGGAGAAGATTTTCATGTACAAGCCCGCCAGCATGGGCAACGACATTGCCGTTTTGGGGCCAAAGGAAATCTGTGAGCGGTATGGTTTGGCGCGCCCCGAACAACTGATTGATGTGCTCGGAATGTGGGGCGATGCGGTGGATAATATCCCTGGAATTCCTGGCGTGGGAGAGAAGACGGCCATCAAGTTCATTCAGGAATATGGGTCGATGGAAGGTTTGTACGAAAACCTCGATCAGCTAAAAGGCAAAATGAAGGAAAACGTGGAGAACAACCACGAAAAGGCCATCATGTCCAAAATGTTGGCAACCATCATTTTGGATGTTCCGATAGATTTTGATGAGACAGACCTCACCATGGAAGAGCCAGACAAGGAATTATTGGCCGAATTGTTTGGCGAGTTGGAGTTCCGGACGATTGCCAAAAGAGTGCTGGGACAGGAAGTTGCCATTCAAACTGCTGTGAAACCGGCCACGGCCAAATCTGCGGCCATGGGCCAGATTGATATGTTCGCAGCCAACGATACGGTGGTTGAAACGGTTGAAGGCTCGGGCTATCACACCTTGGCCAATACCAATCACGATTACCAACTAATCGATACAGTCGAAAAAAGAAAGGAGCTGATTGCCAAACTTTCCAAAGCAGAAACCATCTGTTTTGACACCGAAACAACTGGGTTGGATACGCTTACAGCTGAACTGTTGGGCATCGCTTTTTCTATCGAAAAGGGAAAAGGATTTTATGTTTCCATTCCTGAGAATGAGGATGAAGCCAAGAAGGTCTGTGCAGAGTTTCAATCCATTTTTTCTGATGGAACGAAAACTTTGATTGCTCAGAACTTGAAGTACGATTTGTGCATTCTGCTGAGATATGGTTTGACCATTTCTGCCAAGACCTTTGACACCATGATTGCGCATTATCTCATCAATCCAGATATGCGACACGGAATGGATTTGCTGGCCGAAACCTACCTCGGTTATCAGCCGCAATCCATCACAGAATTGATCGGAAAAAAAGGCAAAGCGCAGGGAAGCATGAAGGACGTGGCGCTGGAAGAAGTGAAAGAATATGCTGCTGAAGATGCTGATATCACCTTTCAACTGTTCGAGAAATTCAGTCCGTTATTGGA
>JBDNJH010000069.1:0-13968 GCA_041687875.1 Flavobacteriales bacterium
GTGAACAGCGATATTGGAAACGATACTTGCAGTAATTCCGATAGCGATGCTCGCTCCAAAACTCACAAAGCCTGCGGCTGGCGTAATGGCCACCAAACCCACAACCGCTCCAATGCAACCGCCCAAAGCGGAAGGTTTTCTTCCACGGGCAGAATCATAAACCAACCACGCCAACATGGCTGATGCTGAAGCCAAATTTGTGTTCACAAAAGCACTTACGGCCAGTTCATCTGCCGCCAAGGCTGAACCAGCATTAAATCCGAACCAGCCGAACCAAAGCAATCCTGTGCCGAGTAGTACGTAAGGAATGTTGACAGGTGTATTTTCTCCATTTTCCTTGTGCACTTTTCTTCTGCCAAAAAACATGGCGCCAGCCAATGCTGCCATTCCTGCCGAGATGTGAACCACCGTTCCG
The DNA here is from genome assembly GCA_041687875.1 of Flavobacteriales bacterium. Taxonomy (GTDB): domain Bacteria; phylum Bacteroidota; class Bacteroidia; order UBA10329; family UBA10329; genus UBA10329. Next base: position 416 of record JBDNJH010000069.1, read on the forward strand.
CCTGCAAAATCAAGCACGCCCCATTTGTATAGGAATCCTTCTGGATGCCATGTCCAATGCGCCAATGGCGTGTAAATGAAAAGGCAGAAAAGAATCATAAAAAGCATGTATCCCCAGAACTTGATACGCTCGGCAAATGCGCCTGTAATAAGGGCTGGCGTGATGATGGCAAACTTTAATTGAAACGCTGCGAACAGCACAAACGGAATGCCCGTGGCGATGGTGGAATGGGCGGCAGTACCCACATTATTGAACATGAAGAATGTGCGTGGATCACCAATGAATCCACCGATGCTATCGCCAAAACTCAGACTGAAGCCGACCACGAACCAAAGCACTGTAATCACTCCCAAGGCCACAAAACTCTGAAGCATGGTGGAGATTATGTTTTTGGCCGAAACCATTCCACCATAGAAATAAGAAAGCCCAGGTGTCATTAGCAGCACAAGACCGGAAGCAGAAATGAGCCACGCGATGTCACCCGAATTGAAATCACCTCCTGCAGGATGAACAGTAGGATAAAAAGCCGCAAAAAGCCCGACAAGTATCAGTATAACCAATGCCACGGTGGCGTATGTTCTGCTCTTTTTCTTTCCCATGCATCAAAAATTTGATTGAAACGGCAAATAAACTGAGTTTTATTCAGTCAGACCCCTTAATAATTTATGGGTTCGATAAATATTTTCCACATAATAAATTGGCATCTACTTTGAAACCGGAAAATAAATCAGATTCCGCTGATTGAACTTTCGGATGTAGAACATAGAGGTTTGCTTCTGGTCTCGGCTCGACTTATCCAAATATTCGCGAAGCAGCGCTTGATCTGTCTGAAGCAAACCAGCCATAAGTCTTGGAGAGATGGAATTGAGGTCGCCCGTAGCCAATTGAATAAAATCACCGTTTGAAAAGTCAAGCAACATTTGAATTGGAACTGATTCCTGATAGTAATTGCCTTGCCCATCAAACATCGGATCGTTAAACATTGAAATTCCGCCTGATGGCATCATGGCACCTGGCATGGGTGGCATGAACCGCGTAACGGAAATGATGGCTGTGAAATAACTGTACACACCTATTGTGATTAACGGAAACCAATCGCGGTCTTCCCAACTATTGGATCGCTCAACCGTGTTGATTCCTACATGAATCTTATTGTTGGAGCAGAATCCCCAAATCATATTAACGGACACCTTCCGTTCTTCAAAAAGATTATCGTAATAAAGGATGGAATCGGTATTGAGAACCTGCCACAGATAATCCGTGGCACGAATGTCAAAACTGCTGAGAATGTGCGTTATCGCAATAGGATTGTTGTTCTGGACATCCTGAAAAGAGAGATAAATACCATCCTTAAAAACAAAATCGGAAGTGTATTCAACTTTTTGCTGCGCAAGAGCAGGAAGCGAGAGAGAAAAAAGAAAAACGAAAAATGTGAAAAGGGGTTTCATTCCAAGGGCATGGTAGTTCTTAGAGAATCAACATTCTCTTCAACTTCCTGTTCAATTGGAATTGAATTTTTAACTGAATGATTGGGCAGATACCAGAAATACATCATGGCAAAAGCAAGCAAGAATGCAATGATGCCTGATAGGAGGAACAAACGTTTGAACATTTGGCAAAATTAACGCATCAAAATCATACAATAATTAGTCCTTCCTGTTTATCTCCAATTGCCAAATGGGTCTTATTCAGGAAGCGAATTCCTGCGATGTATGCAAGTAGGGAATCGAAATGATGCCAAGTCTTCATTTGGTCGTGATTTACATTCAAATTAAACTTTTTGGAAACCACCGTAGATAAATCTAGTATGTGCTTATCATCTCCCTTGTACATACTGTCGGAAAGTTCTAGAATTACCGCTTGGTGCTTAGGATATGTCTCAAACACGGTTATTTCCAACTTTTCAAGATAATCTCGAAGCTTCATTGCTCGGGCGGTTAAACCACCTAAAAACATAGGAGACATGGCACCCAACTCGCGATCCGCTTCTCGGTAGAAATAGTCACTGTAAGATTCTTTATCCACATACTTTCCTGGGAGACTCAATGGAGCGTCTAAAAATACAAACTGAGGCTTCAGCAGCTCAAGGTGCTTTACAATGAACTTATCTGCATCTTCTTGATGCTTGCTTGCCCTAAATCTTACCATCTCATTTTGGTAATAAGCTATTACCGTAGTTCCAGCCAACTTACTTCCATAATCAATTCCAACAAATGTTTCCATCTCAATCTTCTTTACCTGAAAAAACAACTGAGGCTCAAGAAGGTTTTAAGTTTTGACTGTATAGTTGAACACACTATCAGAACTTCCGTTAATCATGTTGAATCTCGATACATTTGTCTGACCTATGAAAAATTACCTGTCCCTAGTAAAGTTCTCACACACCATCTTCGCAATGCCTTTTGCGCTGATTGGTTTTTTCATGGCGGTGCAGTTCACTTCGGCCACATTTGAGTGGCATTTGTTAGCGAAAGTGGTGTTGTGCATGGTATTCGCCAGAAACGCGGCCATGGCGTTCAATCGTTACATAGACAGAAATATAGACGAGAAGAATCCGCGTACCGCGATACGCGAAATTCCGGCAGGAATCATCAATGCCAATGCGGCTCTGTGGTTTGTCATTCTCAACTCATCGGCATTCGTTATCACTACCTATTTCATTAACCCGTTGTGCTGGGCACTTTCGCCTGTTGCATTGGCGGTTGTCTTGGGTTACAGCATTACCAAACGGTTTACGGCTTTGTGCCATCTTATATTGGGATTGGGTTTGAGCCTTGCGCCAATCGGAGCCTATTTAGCCGTGGTTGGCGAGTTTCACCTGTTGCCACTTTTATTCTCCTTTGCTGTTCTGTTTTGGGTTGGAGGATTCGATATCATCTATGCTTTACAGGATGAGGAGTTTGATCGAGAGAACGAACTATTCTCCATCCCTGTTTGGTTGGGAAAAGAGAAAGCGTTGAACCTATCCAACGTGCTACACACCATCACGGCAGGATTACTATTTTGGGCTGGAATCATGGGCGATTTTCATTGGCTGTATTGGATTGGTTACACCATTTTTCTGGGCCTGCTCATTTACCAGCACACACTGGTAAAACCGAACGACCTGAGCCGCGTAAACTTGGCGTTCTTTACCACTAATGGAGTTGCCTCAGTTACTTTTGCCTCATTTGTAATCGCTGATTTATTCCTGTTTTGAAGACTGTAATCAAACTCCCAGGCCAATCTATGCCTCAAGCATATTTCGATGTGCGCTACGAAATTCTGAGAAAACCGCTTGGCTCACCCAAAGGTTCGGAAAGACTGGGGGGCGATGAGGAAGCCATTCATTGTTGGGCGGAAGATGAAGACAAGGTGGTAGCAGTTGGCCGCTCACACCTCATTCCCGAAAATTCGGATGGCAGCGCGCTTGATCAGAAAGCAGAAAGTGCTTGTCCACCGTTTGAACCGTTATGTTTTGGCTATAAACCGATGCAAGATGACAGCGGGCTGGAGATTCCTTCAGAAGGATTGCGACCAGCGGTGCAAGTACGCGCCATGGGAACGCTTGATGCGTATCAAGGTCAGGGAATTGCCAGTAAGGTTCTTATTGCATTAGAAAATGAAAGCATCACCGTTTGGAACGCCAAAACAGGTTGGCTGCAAGCACGTGTAGAGGCCATTCCTTTTTATGAAGCCAATGCTTGGTGCTGCTTTGGTCCTGAGTACGATGTGCCAAATGTGGGCCCACACGTAAGCATGTGGAAGAAATTTTAGACCTTGAATCCGTAAACAATCACCATGAGAACACTTTTTGCTTTTCTACTTCTAGTTCCGTTTTTTGGCTTTGCACAGCAGGCTTCTGTGAGGGAAATGACCATTGCCAAAGGCGCAACCATCATCATGTCTGAAGAAACGGAAGATTGGGATATTCACCTACAACATCTCGAAGCTCCCAAGCCTGGAGTGAGTGGGCTTCGAGCAGAACTCCACCGTAAAAAGTTGGAGATTATGGAGCGTTATCCTGCAAATTCATCAAGCAATTCGAGGGTTGCGGCTGGGGCTGCCCCACTAGTTGGCACCAATTTGCAAGGAAACAGTTTCAATGGTGTTCCTAACGACAACGATTTGGCCATTTCCAACGACAGCATCATTGTTTCTGTCACAAATTCACGAATTCACATGTACAACGCTATAACCGAGGAGCAGATTCTTTTTCGTTCGTTGGGAAACTTGTCTCAACCACTTGGTGTTTCTGGAAGCAAGTTTGACCCCAAGGTGATTTACGACCCATCAAACGACCGATTCATCATCATTTATTTAAGTGGATTCACATTTGAAACAAGTAATATCATTGTTGCTTTCAGCAAAACCGCAGACCCAACCGCAGAATGGAATTTGTATTCGCTTCCGGGTAATCCGTTGGAGAACGACACTTGGTCGGATTATCCTGTAGTGGGCATTTCGGGTAAAGATTTTTACATCGGAATCAACACGTTTACCAACGGTTCTTCCAATAATTCGGGATTTGTAGAAACCTGCCTTTGGCAAGTTGGACTAAAGGAAGGCTACATCGGATTTGACCTCATTACCAAGTATTACAACGATATTCTTCCTGGTAATAAGGCCGTATTTAACATTACTCCAATTCAAGATGGTGCAGCACCCAGTGGAGAGAACATGTTTTTACTTTCAAACCGAAATACAGACATGGAGAATGATTCCTTGTTTCTCATGGAAGTAACTGGCCGCGTTACAGACCCAAGCGCACAGTTGATTGTAAGAACCATTCGTGCTGCAGTGCCTTACGTGCTTCCAGTTCCAGCCAAGCAAGCGGGAAACAATTGGTTCGATACGAACGATAATCGCGTTTTAGGAGGTTATACACTAAACAATCGACTGCATTTCGTGCAAAGTTGCACCGACCCATCCACCGGAACATCCGCCATTTATTATGGTGTGATTGATGGATACCAAGGTGGCAATCCAACCGCAACAAGCAGAATTTATAGCAATCCGAGTCTTTATTATGGTTATCCAAATATTTCTTGGTCTGGGTTGAATGAGAATGACGAACAATCCATCATCACCTTCAACCATAGCAGCGAAACTGAGTTTGCTGGTTTTAGCGCCATTCATGTCAATGGAAATCTGGAAGCGTCTGAGAGGGTTCAGATTAAAACCGGACTTGGATTCGTGAATGTGATGCAGGATAGCCTAGAGCGTTGGGGCGATTATTCCGGTTCGCAGCGTTTGTATGGCGAAGCTGGAACCGTTTGGGCTGTGGGTTCTTTTGGCAGCTCAACAAATGGTCATGGAACGTGGATTAGTAAATTAACCACTCCTGATTTAACTACAGGCATAACAGAAATTCAAACGAATGATGTTCATTCTATCGTTTTTCCAAATCCATTTCTCAACCAATTGGAAGTAACTTTTGAACTACAAGAAAGCACACTCTTGAGGCTCGAACTGGTTGATGTTGAAGGTAGAACCGTCAGGCTTTTGATGGAAGACCGCATTAAAGCAGGCAAGAATAGTTTGTCTTTCAATGGTTCGTTTCTGGCTTCTGGCACGTATTTTCTCAATGCCTATTCCGCAAAAGAGATTGTGTTTAGCAAGAAGGTGATTAAGCAATAAGTTGAAAAAAAAACTCCCTTTCGTTGCGCTGTTTATCCTGATTGTTGGTTCAATCGCGTGGAAATACGTTCACCGAACAGTTGAACTGGAAAGGCAACCCATCATTCTCGGACATGGCGGCATGGGCGTTCGGTCTCCGTATACGCTTGATTCTAAAGTCTCAATCGGAAAGGCACTTGCCTATCCGATTGAAGGAACAGAGATAGATGTTCGGATGACGTTGGATAATGTGCTGATCTCCTACCATGATGAGGAACTGCCCATACTCTCTGGGTGCCCCGGTTTTGTTTGGGAGAAAATCTATTCTGACATCTACGATTGTTCTCATGGTGTTTTTCATAAAGCAGAACCCGTAGATGCGTTGGATACGCTGCTCAGTTTGCTGTGGAAGGACGGAACTATTTTTTCGTTGGATTTGAAACCGGAATCCGACATGGACAGCCTTCGTATGGCTCAGTTTCAGTCACAAATTGTCAAACTCGTGGACCAATTCCCGCAGTTCAGATTTCTGATTGAATCACAACAATTGGAACTCCTAACCAATCTTAAAAAAGCAGGAGCAAAGGCCGAACTTTTTCTTTATGCCCAAGATTCTCAACAGGCAATTGCTTATGTGAAAAAATATCAGCTCGATGGAATATCCATCAACGCGGCTTTTATTACTCCAAATCAGATTCGCGAAGCCCAAAAATCCAATATCAAGATTATGATTTGGGGAACGGGTTCTGTGTTTTCTAACCGCAAATTCCTAGAAATGGATGCTGATATTATTCAGACCGATGCCATTAAGTCAATGGTAACAATACTCGGACGCTGATCATGGAATTCGATAAGGAATTATTGCTAAAAGAGGTCACATTCCGAACTTCACGGAGTTCGGGAGCGGGCGGACAGAACGTGAATAAGGTTGAGACCCGCGTGGAAGCTATGCTCAACATTCCTGAAAGTGCAACGCTTTCCGATTCGCAGAAAGCACGGATTTCTGCTCGACTCAAAAACCGTATCAATTCGGAAGGAATTCTAGCTGTAAGCTGTGGCGAAACCCGTTCGCAGGGACGGAACCGACAGATTGCCATAGACCGTCTTTTGGAGCTTATCCATCTGGCACTCGAAAAGAAGAAAATCCGCAAGAAAACGGGCATTCCTAATTCCGTTAAGCGCAAACGAATCGACAATAAGAAGAAGCAATCGGAAAAGAAATCGAGGCGTAGGTTTGATTCGTAGTTTTAGTTATTTAATCTACGTGCCCCAGTACCAATATCCTAAGTAGCCAAATGATTGAACAGTTTCATGCCTAACATCAGCAGAACGAGTCATGCTGTGCGCCTCAGGCGGATTCAGCATATTAAATAGACCCTGAAACAAGTTCAGGGTGACGCTATGTGTGTAAATCATAGGCAAACGAACAGAATACCATTTTCCCACTAATTAATACTCATCGAATGAAAACCATCAACACACTTTTATCAACCCTTCTGATTTCCTTTCTTTTTGTCGGTTGTCAATCCTCAACAGATAAGCCGGAAGACGTTACGAACGAAATCCAAATCTTTTCATCCACCCGCGAATTTGACCTGCAAGGACATCGCGGTGCACGTGGGCTATTTCCTGAGAACAGTATTGAAGGATTCATTACTGCCGTAGAACTTCAAGTGAACACGGTGGAAATGGATGTGGTCATTTCCAAAGACAACAAGGTTGTGGTTTCTCACGAGCCATGGATGAGTTCGGTAATCTGTTGGGGATTGAATGACAAACCTGTTCCAGAAGGCGAGGGACTGAAAATCTACGAATTAACCTATCAGCAAATCAGCAATTTCAATTGTGGAAGTCAGCCACATCCCAATTTCCCGCTGCAAGCGAAAATGTCAACATTCAAACCGCTTCTGAGCGAGGTGATTACCGAAGTGGAAGCCACCACCACCGCATTGGAGTTGGAATCTGTGATGTACAACATTGAGATAAAAAGCACGCCCGAAGGCGATGGTATTTTTCATCCCGCTCCAAAGGAGTTCTGCAAGTTGGTTCTAGACGTGATTCGTGATGGAAAAATTCTCAATAGAACCATCATTCAATCGTTTGATGTCCGTTCGTTGCAGGCCATGAAACAGTTGGCGCCTTCGGTTCCGCTGGCACTTTTGATTGATGAAACGGAAGGTTTTGAAGCAGATCTTTCCAAACTCGGTTTCGCACCGGAAATCTATAGCCCCAATTTCCGACTCGTAACCGAAGAAATGGTTATTGCCTGCCATAATCGGGATATGAAGATCATTCCGTGGACAGTAAATGAGGAGGAAGATATGACCCGCTTGCTAGACATGGGTGTTGATGGCATCATTACCGATTATCCGGATGTGGCGTTGACCTTGAAACTTTAGTTTTTACACAACATGAAATAGCCACAGAAACACAGAACACAGAATATTTTTCGCTATGAAACCTTCTGTGTATTCTGTGCTTCTATGGCTGAAAAAATGTCTGTTGGGTTCGTTTTTCACCATCATCCAGCCACCTTAATCAAGTAGTACCTTTGCCCCATGATAAGAGAGATAGAAAATATTGAACTTAAGTTTTTAACGGTTGATGATTACGAAGAGCTGAAAACAGCCATGATTGATTCATATACCACCATGCCTGGTTCGGTTTGGAAGCAAAATCACATTAATTCGTTGATTAAAAAATTCCCTGACGGGCAGGTGGTAATTAAGGTGAATGGTCAATTGGCAGGATGTGCGCTCTCCATCATTGTCGATTACAACAGTTTTGATGCAAGGCACACCTACAAGGATATTACAGGCAATTACACCTTCAGTACCCACTCCGACAAAGGCGATGCGCTTTACGGAATTGACGTATTCATCCACCCCGATTATCGCGGATTGCGTTTGGGAAGACGTTTGTACGACTACCGGAAAGAACTGTGCGAACGCCTCAATTTGCGTGGCATTGCCTTTGGGGGTCGCATTCCCAACTACCACAAATATGCTGAGCAGATGTCTCCAAAAGAGTACATCGAAAAGGTGAAACGCAAGGAGATTCATGACCCTGTTCTCAATTTTCAGATGTCGAACGATTTCCATCCGCATAAAATTCTAAAGGGTTATTTAGAAGGCGATGAAGCTTCTGGAGAATACGCGGTACTTCTTGAGTGGGATAACATTTACTACGAGAAGAAAAGCCTGCGGGCAGGAGTCAACAAGAAGATTATCCGACTCGGATTGGTGCAATGGCAAATGCGATTGTATGCTGATTTTGATGAATTAATGCAGCAAGCTGAGTATTTCATTGATGCCGTTTCGGGATACCGTTCTGATTTTGCGCTCTTCCCAGAATTCTTCAACGCACCGTTGATGGCCGACAACAACCATCTATCGGAATCGGAGGCCATCCGCGAGTTGGCCAGCCACACGGCCCGCATCGTTCAGAGATTCTCTGAACTGGCAATTTCTTACAACATCAACGTCATCACAGGAAGTATGCCCGAAATAAAGGACGACCTCCTTTATAATGTCGGTTATCTGTGCAGGCGCGATGGCACCATGGAGCGGTACGAAAAACTGCACGTTACACCAGACGAGGCTAAAGTTTGGGGAATGCAAGGCGGCCACGAACTGAAAGCTTTTGACACCGATTGTGGTAAGATTGGCATCCTCATTTGCTACGATTCGGAGTTTCCGGAACTGAGCCGCTTGCTGGCAGATGAAGGCATGGACATTCTCTTCATTCCGTACTTGACGGATACTCAGAATGGGTTTTCAAGGGTAAGGCATTGCGCTCAGGCCCGTGCCATTGAGAACGAATGTTACGTGGCCATTGCAGGTAGCGTTGGCAATCTCCCGAAGGTGCATAACATGGATATTCAGTACGCCCAATCGATGGTATTCACGCCTTGCGATTTCGCCTTTCCTGCCAATGGCATTAAGGCCGAAGCAACGCCAAATACCGAGATGATTCTGATTGCCGATGTGGATATTGACCTCCTACGCGAACTAAACCAGTTCGGCAGCGTGCGCAACCTGCGCGATAGACGGAAGGATATTTTTGAGTTGAGGAAGAGGTAATCAATCCTTTGGCAGAAAAATCTCCGCCATCATACATCTTGCACTTCCTCCTCCAAGTGTTTCGATGGTTGTGAGCGGGCTGTGTAGGATGAAATTCGTTTTTTCGATGGTCGCTATTTGTTCGGGCGTAAGGCTTTGGTAAGCTTGGGTAGACATCACCATAATGCGTTCGTCTTGGTCGTTCACCACCTGAAGCATATTTCCCGCAAAGCTCGATTTCTGTTCTGCGGATATGTAAACGATTTCTTTTCCAGTTCGCTGCAAGGCTGCTATTACTGCATTGCGTTCCGTGTCGTCCACGATGGATTCGGCACAGAGAATGGCAATTTCTTGCCCCACGCTCATCATTACATTGGTGTGGTAAATGGTTAGAAGTTTGCCATTCACATCTTGAAATGAGCGGAAGCCGACAACCTCATAACCGAGTTGCTTGCCCCAATCTTTTAGGAGAATGTCGTTGGTGCGCTGCGAAAGACAGGCGTATGCGATAAGGTTTTCGCGGTCTAGCACCAAACTACCAGTTCCTTCTAAGAAGAAACCATCGTCTTCGCTGCCCGAATAATCCAAGGTTTCCTTGATTTTGAAACCCTCAGTTTTAAGGGTTTCAAGGATTTCATCGCGCCTTTCCAACCTGCGGCTTTCGGCACACATCGGGTAAAGAATCACCATTCCCGTCTCATGAAACGACACCCAATTGTTCGGGAAAATGCTATCAGGGGTGGGTGGGTCGAGTGTGTCTTGAACCACGATTACGTGAACACCTGCATTGCGGAGTTTATCAACGAATCCATCAAATTCGTCAAGTGCTTGTTCTTGCGCAGATGCAGTCGAAAGACCTTCAACCTCTTTTTGATAATGGTTGTCGGTGGCCGTTTCGGCATTCATGGCAAACGCCACGGGCCGAATCATGAGGAGGTTGGATGTGTTTTGTGCTGGCATGTGTATTTAGTTTTTAACTCACCCCACCACACCTATGGCGTGGTTTCCCTTCTCTTTTGAAGAGAGAGGTGACTGAGCGTAGCGAAGTCGGGGTGAGTTGACCGAACGCCACGGATTTTAACATTAATATATGGGCGCTTTGCGCTTCTATGGCTATGGAATGTACCTGTAAGGGTATCGGATTTGGGTTGCACATTCGCATATTCGTACCGATTCGTAATTCGTAACCTCTCAAATATCCTCCCGTTGCAAGGGCATACTCATGCAATGGGTGCCACCGCGTGCTCTTGATAATTCTGCCGAAGGCAATGTGATAAGTGTATCACCTTTTATCAGGTCATCCAGTTTAGCACCAGCATCCATCTGCGCATTAAAATCCTCTGCTTTGATAATGGTGAAACCCTTTTTTTCGAGCGTGGCATTGGTATAAACGTTTCTGTCGTAACCGATAATAACACCTTCGCGAATGGCCAAAAAGTTGCAACTGTCCGTCCATTGTTCACGCTCCGTGAATGGAAATTTTCCGTTTGCATTCGGAATAATATTCACCTTCTTGCAACCGAAATCAACCTTGCTCACTTCGGCCAATAAATCATCTAAATAATCAAACTCCTTCACCTCAACCTTAAAGCCATCGGCTGTTTTCTTACGGTTGAATTGCGTAACGTACACCTGCTCTTCGGGCGTTTCCATCTCATCATCCAACATACGTCTGAAGTCAATTTCTTCCTTCGAAAGCGTAATGGCATCGCGCGTAAACGGAGCATACATAACCCACGTATCACGTTTAATCATTGTAAAAATGGTATCGATGTGCATATATGCACGCTCGGTCGGAATATTCACCACAGAAACTTTGTCTACCAGATCCTTGGTAAAAAGCTGAGTTGTCAACTGGTGTATGGCATTCTGAGTGGTACGGGCGCTCAGTCCAACCAGCAAATGCCGCGGACTCACCATCATTACATCGCCACCTTCAATGCTCACTTCTTGCCGTTCCTTATCAAGCGAATCGGTGAGGAAATAATATTCGTTGTCTTCCAGCTCAATCACACGGTCCGAAAACTGGTACTTGTCCCAATTCGCTTCATCTCCAAAAAGAAAGAAATACGCGATGTATTTAATTAGGAGTGCTTCACGCGTACGGCCTTTTTCAGCCGCTTTTATCAGTAGCAAATGGTCGTTAATCACAATGCCAATGTCACGCGTAAAAATGAAATTCGGAAGCGGTGCAAACAAATAATCCTCTTCGCCTTCATAAATCCATACACCTGAGATGAGTGTCCGAGTCAGCGTTTCCGCATCCATCTTCATCAGCAGCATCTGCGTCTCAAAATCGCACTTTTCCATCGCACACACAGCCGAAACCAAAAGCTGCTTCGCGAGGTCATTCTTTAATACCTGCATCAACAGATATTCTGCATCCAAAACCTTGTCAGATTTGAGGTAACCAGGTTTAGTCGGCTTGAAAAAATCAGGGTCATCCTTGTCCCGATTTCGCATCACTTCAGGGTCCAAAAACCACAGCAAAACGCTCAAATACTGGTTGTATTCTTCACGCATCTTGTCCAGATAGACGATGTCGTCATACAGCAAATCCTGCATCATACGAGGTGCAATTTTGCCTATTCCAGCATCTGGACTGTGAATAATCAGCCGTTGCAGCGTTCCCACTTCCGATGAAACGTGGATATTCTTACTCATGATTCTGAGATTTAAGCCGCGAAGGTAGCAAGAAGCCCAATAGTGTTTTTAATGGTTTGGGCGTTCCCCGATGAAAGATCGGGTCGGGTTTTCCGCTGTATCTTTTTTTCGTGCCTCAAAAAAGGATGCCGCTTCAACCCCTAACGCTGGGCAGCCTCTGCACGACCTTGCGAGGACGTTGGGCCAAGCAATCTCTTCATTACTCTCATTCGCTAATTCCCCGATTCGCTAATTTCCTAGCTCCCTATTCCTAGTTTTGCATAAAATTTAGAAAGTGACTATTCCGTTGATTCAACACATTCAGAAAGCCATATCCGACCTGTACGGGGCAGACCTTCCCGAAGAACAACTTCAACTCCAAAAAACCAGAAAGGAATTTGAAGGAGATGTGACCTTGGTTGTGTTTCCATTGTTGCGCACATCCAAAGTTTCTCCCGAACAAACGGGGCAACAAATTGGTGAAGCGCTGATCAATTCCGTTGATTATGTCGAGAGTTTCAACGTGGTTAAAGGTTTCTTAAATCTTTCTTTTGCTGCCAGCTATTGGGTAGAGAAGCTAGGCGAAATGCAAGCCACAGAGAACTACGGTTTTCAATCTAAAGGTGAGCATAGCCGAAATGTGATGGTCGAATATTCATCACCAAACACGAATAAGCCACTTCACTTAGGACATATCCGAAATAATCTGCTCGGCTATTCAGTAGCCGAAATACTGAAAGCCAACGGTCACACCGTTCAGAAAGTACAGGTGATTAACGACCGTGGTATTCATATCTGTAAAAGCATGTTGGCTTGGCAGAAATTTGGAAAAGGCGAAACTCCTGAGTCATCAGGGTTGAAAGGTGATAAGCTCGTTGGGAAATACTACGTAGAGTTTGAAAAAGCTTACAAAGTTCAGCTGAGAGAGATTGTTTGGGAAGCAATCAACAGCCATGAAGGTTTTTCTTCTGATGATACTGTGGAGGAGGAATGGTCAGATGACTTTGAGTTGATGGAGTGCACAGAATTGGATGAGATATTAAAGTGGTACAAATCTCCTCCGACTACAAGGGTCGAACCGAATCCAGACCCGTTAGTACAACCAGTTCTTGCGAAGCATTATCGCAATCACCCAATTCTGATGAAGGAAGCTCAGGCCATGCTCAAAAAATGGGAAGCTGGAGATGAGGAAGTACGCGCTCTTTGGGCAACCATGAATGGTTGGGTCTATGAAGGATTTGATGTGACCTA
>JBDNJH010000305.1:0-13659 GCA_041687875.1 Flavobacteriales bacterium
AAACGAACCCGATTTTCATTGGGATGGAACTTACCTCGGAAAGCAAGTTGAAATGGGTGTGTACGTGTATCAGTTTTACGTTGAAGATCTGTTCGGCTATCCGCACCTTTACACGGGACACGTAACGCTTTTGCGTTAGTTCCTGACAGCTCTTAGTGCATAATCTTGAACACAAGTTCCTTCATCAAATCGCCCGAATCCGTACTTGTATTTCCGATTCCTTTACTTTTGAGGTCGGTATCGCGTAAATAGCCAATAATACTACGGAGTTTCTTCTGCGTAAAATTGCGTGCTCCTAGTTGATAATCCTTGATGAAATACGGATTGACTCGCATCACCTTGGCAGCTTCATTTGCGCGGTTATTCTTCTGTAAATACTGTAGCATCATAATCTTGAAGAAGAAGCCATACAAGGTGGCCGTCAGCATCATAATCGGATGTTCCTTCTGATTTTTTGAGAAGTGAATGATGATACGGTTAGCTTTCTGAACATCACGGTTCAAAATCGCATTCTGCAACTCAAACACATTGAAATCCTTACTTATTCCGATGTTCTTTTCAATCAGGTCAAGGGTGATGGAACCGCCTTTTTTAAGGTCGATAAACAGCTTGCCAATTTCGTTGTCAATCTTGGCAAGATCGTTTCCTAGATATTCTGCCAAGATGGTGGCGGTTCGTGGGTCGATGTGATAACCAAGGGTCTGGACGTGCTCCGAAATCCATGTTGGGAGTGTATAATCCTTCACTTTCTCCGAGGTAAAAAATACTCCGTGCTTTTCAACAGCGGTCTTTAGTCGCTTTCCGAGTTTCTTTCGTGCATCAATCTTCTTATACTTATGGCAAAACACCAGAACGGTACTCGGAAGCGGATTTTCCATGTAGTTGACCAACTCGCTGGTAGCGTCTTCGCCACTCGGAATCAAATTCCTAATAAGCTGTGCTTCCTTCACTATTACTACCTGCCGCTGCGCCATCATCGGAAAGCGCTTCGCCTCCGAAACGATGGTTCCGATATCCGAATCTAAACCATAAAGCACCGATTGATTGAAGCTTTTCTCATCCTCGGCCAACGCGTGCTCCGCGATGTAATCAGAAATACGGTCGATATAGAACGGCTCCTCTCCCTGAAGGAAATAGACAGGTTTATAGTTACCCGCTCGAAGATCAGCCAGAATGTTGCGAATCGGCATGACTAGAAACGCAAGTGTTTTACAGTAAGATCGTTATTGATTAGTTGCTCCAACGATCGGATGCCGATGCGGATGTGCCTATCAACAAATTCGGTCGTTACCTTCTTATCACTTTCTTCGGTCTTCACGCCCGTTGGGATCATGGGCTGATCGGAAACAAGCAACAGCGCCCCCGTTGGAATTTTATCTGCAAAACCGGTAATGAACAGCGTGGCTGTTTCCATATCAATGGCCATTACGCGCATCTTCCGAAGCTTTTTCTTAAACGCATCATCGTGCTCCCAAACTCTACGATTTGTGGTGTAAACCGTTCCCGTCCAATAATCGTAACCAAAATCGCGGATGGTGGTGGAAACTGCTTTTTGCAATCCGAAGGCTGGCAAAGCCGGCACTTCGGGCGGCAGGTAATCGTTGGATGTTCCTTCGCCACGGATGGCGGCAATAGGTAAAACAAGGTCTCCCAACTGATTTTTTTTCTTCAGTCCGCCACATTTACCCAAGAACAAACAGGCTTTGGGCGAAATGGCACTCAGCAAATCCATAATGGTGGCAGCGTTTGCCGTTCCCATTCCGAAATTAATGATGGTAATCTCGCCAGCAGTAGCCGAAGGCATGGAATTTCCTTTACCGTTCACCTCTACCTTGTTTATCTCGGCAAACTTATCCACGTAATTTTGGAAGTTGGTGAGCAGAATGTACTGCCCAAAATCCTCTAAGGCCACACCTGTGTAGCGCGGCAACCAATTCTTGACGATGTCTGCTTTGTTTTTCATGGGGCGTGAAATTACGGAATGAGTTGTGAGCGATTAAACTTGAACTTTAGAAAACAAAAAAGCCCGTTACGCAAATGCGCAACGGGCTTTAAGTTTTTTAAAACGTGAGGTAGTTATACTACTCTTACGTTCAATGCACTCAATCCTTTAGGCGTTTCTTCTACATCGTAGGTTACTTTGTCACCATCTCTGATTTCGTCTTTACATCCGTTTACGTGAACGAAAACATCTTTGCTTCCTTCATCTGGAGTTATGAATCCAAATCCTTTGGTTTCATTGAAAAATTTTACTGTACCGTTACTCATCTTATATAGTTATATGAGCGCGCAATGTACGCCTTATTAATTTACCAACACAATTCTGCACAAAATCGGTTGATTATATTCGGCAAATGCTTCCTACGCTCAATCTTCCAATGCACGAACAGCGTCTGAAAAAGGAAGATGAACAGCAGTTTATTTTCTGTCAGGTGAGGAAAAAGTTTCTTGTTTTGACTCCTGAGGAATGGGTGCGACAGAACCTCATTTCGTTCTTAAACAGAGACCTTTTATACCCGCTATCGCTTATGAAGATTGAGAGAAAAGTGAAAGGCGGAGCACGTACCAAACGTGCCGACCTCATCATATGCAATTCGCAGGGCGAGCCGCAATTATTAATAGAATGTAAAGCGCCAAAAGAGACACTCAACAAGGAAACTTTCTTCCAATTAGGACGCTATAATCGCCACATAAACGCCAATTTATTGCTTATCAGCAACGGAATGCAGCATTATTGTTGTCAAATTACAGACGAGAATGAGTTCAAGTTTTTGGATGAGATTCCGAAGTATATTCTTGAGTAATCGCACCTCTTCGTATAAAATTATGCGTCTTTATTAGGTAACTTCAAACCGTAAATTATTCTCCATGAAACACCTTTCTATTTTCCTGCCGCTTCTTTTCCCCACAATCCTTTTTGCACAGAGCAATCTTGTTCCAGACTTGGTTATTCTAAAAGTGAAGCAATCCAACTCGGATGCTTTTGCCTCTGAAACAATATCTCATGCCGCTTTGATGGGGCTTCCCATCAAAGCCGTGAAACAGAAATATCCTCACGCTGCAAAGCCTGAAACTAGGCAAACCGACCGACACGGCAACGCCTTTATTGACCTTACTCGAACTTACAAGCTTGAGCTGAACGAAGCTTCCAATCTTGATGATGCCATTACCAAATTGAACAGCACAGGAGCATTTGAATGGGTGGAGGCGACAACTTACGCTCAATCGTTTTACGACCCAAACGATCCTCAGGTGGGTGTACTAGACCACCTGCTTCATGCCAATATTTATTCAGCCTGGGACAGCACGCAAGGCGACACGAATGTAGTGATGGGAATTACAGACACCAGTTTCGATTTGCTTCACGAAGACCTGCAAGGCAACTTGAAATACAACTATGCAGATCCCGTAAACGGTACGGATGACGACAATGATGGGTACACCGATAACTACCGTGGATGGGACATTTGGGGAAACGACAACAGCGTTTTTTTTACCAATGAATGGCACGGAACTGGTGTGTTGGCGGTTGCCGCTGCCACCACCGACAATAGCGTTGGCATGTCTGGTGCTGGATTTAAATGCAAGTATCTTCCAGTGAAGATTGGCAACGATGCGGGTACAGGCAACACCACCATCATAACGGCTGATGGTCATGATGCCATTACCTATTGTGCTGATAGGGATTGCAAAGTCATCAACTGCTCGTGGGGAACACTCACATTTAGTAATGATGGTCAGGATGCTGTAAATTATGCCACCATTAATAAGGATGCTGTGGTTGTAGCTGCTTCAGGTAACACAAATGCTGAACAGTTTCGCTATCCAGCTTCGTTTCATCGCGCACTGAGTGTGACTGGAGTTCACAACTCAGATGAATACGATAATGGCGTGAATGCGCCTTTTACCAGAAGCGATAGCGTGGATGTTTGTGCGCAAGGATACAACGTACTGGCATCGGCTACAGTTGGTGCTTCGGGAAGTCAGGAAGTGTATCAAACAACAGGTGGAACTTCCATTGCCGCTCCGATTGTTTCGGGCGTAGTGGCATTGGTGCGTTCAATGTATCCCTGCCTTTCGGGTTTGGAAGCGATGAACCTTGTAATAAGCACAGCAGTTGATATTGAAAGTGTAGGTGCAAACTCAACCTATGCCGGTAAAATTGGCAAACGAGTAGATGCTTACGCAGCTATGCAGGTTAATCAATGCCTCGGTGTAGGCGTTGAAGAGTTGACTGAGGAAAATATGAATTCGGTTCTCATTTATCCAAATCCGGCCGAAGGAGATATCACATTTGAGTTGAGCAAGGCCGACAATTGGACTATACTTATATATGATGTAAGCGGCAAGCTAATTATCAGACAACTATTGAAAGGAGACCGAATATCGCTTTCAAACTTGGAATCGGGTTTATACGTAGCGGAATTCTTTAATGCTGATTCGGTCATTTCTGAACGGTTCTCCATTAATAGACTGAGGTAAAACAAGAAAGCCCGAACTGCAAGCAGTTCGGGCTTTCAACTTTAGAGACGTTCAAGGTTTTGAAAAACCTTGAACGTCTTTTGTTTTTAGTCGATATACAACTGATAAGGAAGACGAGCCTGAACCCCTTCCATTCTCATCAGTTCTTCCACATCTTTCACATATTCAAAGTACTGACCAAGACGGGCCTTCAAGAAAACCTCTTCGCCTTTTCCGCTAATCTGCTCCATTATTGCTTGAATTGGATCTTTCTGAACTGGAAATTCAAGTACCCGGTAGTTTTCAACTTTAGCCATGTTAGCTGCAATTTTAATGGCATCTCCAATTCCACCAAGTTTATCCACAAGGCCAATTGCCAAGGCATCTTCTCCACTCCACACACGACCCTGACCAATGCTGTCTACATCTGCTACTTTCATTCCACGGCCTTCCGCCACTTTAGTAATGAAATCAAGATAAATCTCATTAACACCATTTTGGATAATGTCTGTTTCTAATGATGTTAAAGGACGAAACGGGGTACCAAGATCAGCAAAGCGGTTCGTCTTTACCGTATCCACCATAATGCCTAGTTTATTGTTGATTAATTTCTGCACATTCATTAACACTCCAAACACACCAATCGATCCAGTTATGGTATTTGGCTGTGCCACGATTGAATCTGCAGCACAGGCAATGTAATAACCACCTGAGGCAGCTACATCTCCCATCGAAACAACAACAGGTTTGGCAGCTTTGGCAAGAACAACCTCTCTCCAAATAACATCTGAAGCAAGTGCGCTTCCTCCAGGGCTGTTCACACGAAGAACAATTGCTTTGATCTTATCGTCCAATCTAGCTTTACGTATTTCTGCAGAAATCTTCTCAGAGCCAATGGTCTCATCGTCTCCCTCGCCACCTTCAATACTTCCTACGGCATAGATAACAGCGATTTTTTCCTTTTTGCTGGTCTTGTCATCATCTTCATCGCCTTTCGATTTTGGAACATCTTTGTATTTGGCCAAACCGATGAAGTTGATTTCCTCATCCTCTTTTTCAATTTCCAACTTAGCCCGAAGCTTCTCCATCACTTGGTCTTTAAACAGAAGTTCGTCAACCAACCCATTCGCCAAAGCATCTTTTGCATTTTGGATGGTCGCATTCTGAGCAAAACCATCCAATTCCTCAACGGTTTTACCTCTTCCTTCAGAAATGCCTCGGAGCATCTTGTTCCAAAGGTCAGACATGTAGGTCATTGTTTGCATACGATTTGCTTCGCTCATTTTGTCCAAAATCAACGGCTCTACAGCACTTTTGAACTTTCCATAACGAATAATCTGAGGCTCCACTTCCAACTTCTCAAACATACCTTTAAGAAACATCAACTGTGCTCCCAAACCTTTCCATTCCACCATTCCCTGCGGATTCAACCATAATTCGTCCGAAACAGAAGCCAAGTAGTATGCTTTCTGCGAATAAATTTCACTGTAAGAAACAATCCATTTTCCGCTTTCCTTAAAACGTAAAAGCGCATTCCTAATTTCCTCAATGGTGGCCATTCCAGCAGGAACGCTCTGCATATCAAGGTAAACACCTTTGATTTTATCATCATTTGCGGCATTCTCCAAGCTTGAAAGGATGTCGTTTAATCCTACAGAAGGCTTTTGCTCAAAGGTCATCGGGTCGATATTTCCGAAAAGACCATTTGCCCCACGCTCCTTAATCTCAAAATTGAGTTTAATATGGATTACAGATTTGTCCTTCACCTCTACAACCTGCTTGTCTCCCATAGAAGCTCCGATTCCTGCAAGGATGGCGAACAACAGGAATATGCCAAGCACCAAACCAAGGGCACTGGCAAACATGAATTTGAAAAATTGTTTCATTTAATTTATTGTTTGATTTGGAGGGCAAAAGTAGCATCCCTGTATGATAGTCAATAAAACGGCTGTTATCAATTGTTAATACGGCTAAACTGCTGCCCCTAAATCGGAAATTAAAAACACGCCAACGGTTATATTTGCGCCAATGCCAAACCGTTTGAATAAATATGTACTCCTCACTGGATCCGACCTTGGTAATCGAAATGCAAATCTTCAGCAGGCGCTTGAGCAAATTAGCAGTCAAATCGGAACCGTTCTCTCAACTTCCGACATAATGGAAACCGAGCCATGGGGATTTGAATCTTCAACCCAGTTTCTAAATCAGGCCGTTCTGGTCGAAACCAAACTAAACCCCGAATCACTGCTAAAAACAATTCTCGAAATTGAACGAACAATTGGCAGAGAGCGAAAGGAAACCCAATGGATTTCTAGAACCATAGACATCGACATTCTTTGTGGCGAAAACATCAGCCATTACTCTGAGAATCTAACTATTCCTCATAAACATCTCCACCAAAGACGTTTCGCATTGACACCGTTGTGCCAACTTGTTCCGAACTGGATACATCCATTGCTAAATGAAAATTATCACGATTTGCATCTCAAATTGAAAGAAGACCAAACCGAACCCATTCAGGCCTGATGTCCCGCCCGAAGGAATATGAATACGTTGTAATTGAAGGAAACATTGGTTCTGGAAAAACAACCCTTGCAAAAAAACTAGCAGAACGGTGGGGTTCGCGATTGATGCTTGAAGAATTTAAGGACAACCCCTTTCTTCCAAAGTTTTACAAAGCCCCAAAGCAACACGCATTTGCTTTGGAGTTGAGTTTTTTGGCCGAGCGATACCACCAAAAAAGAGACAATCTGAATCGTACCGATCTTTTCAAGCCTGGAATTGTATGTGACTATTCATTCGCAAAATCGCTCGTTTTCGCACGGATAAATCTTGATGAGGATGAGTTTGAACTGTACCAAAACCTCTTTCATATTATTCATGGTCGATTACCAAAACCTGACCTTCTGCTCTTCCTCTATTGTGGTCCAGAAAAATCTTTGAGGCAGATTAAAAAAAGAGGTAGAACTTACGAGCAAGAAATCAGCCTAGAGTATCTAGAGAGCATCAATACGGGGTATCTGGAGTTTTTTAAACAGCAAACGGGCATAAAAATCGTTGTTGTTAATACCGATAATCTAGATTTCGTGAAGTCCAAAACAGACCTGAACAATGTTTTCAAAATAATTGAATGCAGTTATTCTACTGGAATTCAAATAATAGAGACCTGTTGATAATCTTTTATTAAATAGCAATCAAAAAAATCAAGTGGCTTTGGTAATTGATAACATTAATTAACTTTGCGACCAATTGCAACTGAACGCTCAGAACTGCAAAGACCAGTTAAAGAAAGAACCACTAACTAATTTAAGTATGAAAAAGAGTATACTCTTTGCGCTATCTCTGTTAATTGCAGGTTTTGCATTTGGACAACAGACAAAAAAGAAATTCAATTACTTCTCAATTGGACTTCATGGAGGATGGACTCAGTTTTACGGAGACCTTCGCCAGTATGATTATGGTTTCACTCAAGCCAAGCATGACGTTAACAACGGTGGTGGCGGTCTGTTTGTGGACTATCAATTAAACTCAGTCGTTGGATTTCGTGGAAATTTGTTGTTAGGTACACTTGGTGGATCAAAGCGAACAATTAATAATCCAAATAGCGTAGATCAAAACGTTTATTTCAATACTTTCTTCATTGATTATACATTGAATGCTACTGTTAATTTCATCAATTTGATGTATTCAGATAGAACGAAAGACCGTGTATTTACTGCCTACCTTGTTGGTGGTGTAGGTTTTACGTCTTCTAGAACTAGAAAATTTCGACTGAATGGTCCAAATGCTGATGATTGGGTTAGAAGTGAACCGTTTAATAATAAGGATGGGGAAGAAAGCAAATTCACGACCTCACTTATTATCCCTGCTGGTATCGGAATTAAGTTTCGTTTATCAAGAAGGTTTGATTTAGGTATGGAGTATACGCAACGTTTCGCTCCAGTTGGTGATAAGTTGGATGGAACTGTAGGTGGTGGACAAATGGACAGCTACGGGTATTTCAACGTTTTTGCAGCCATCAAAATTGGTAAGCAAACTCATGCTAAAGAATGGGTTAACCCTTTCCAAGCACTTAACCAAAACATGGCTGAACTTCAGGCAAATGTTGATGGTCTTGCAAAAGATGCTGATGGTGACGGAGTTTCAGACATCTTCGACAAAGAAGAAAACACGCCTGCAGATCTTTCAGTAGATGGAAGCGGTCGCGCGTTGGATACTGATGGTGACGGAGTTCCTGATTACTTGGATGCTGACCCTTTCACAAACAAAGGTGCTCGTGTTGATGAAAACGGAAAAGAGCTTGACTCTGACAACGATGGTGTTGCAGATAGTCAAGATATTGAACCAAATACTGCCGCAGGTGCTTTAGTAAACTTCCAAGGAAAGACTATCAGCCTTGAATCAACAGGTGAGTCGTCAAAATCTGTTAATGTTTCAGGTGGACTTCCATCTATCTACTTCAAGGTTAACAGCTCAAGAATCGACTACTGGTCTAGCTATGATAGACTTTCTGAGGTTGCCTCACTTATGAAAGCTGACAAAGCAATAAAAGTGAAAGTGATTGGTAGCGCAGACAAAACTGGTGCTGAGGACTACAATGTTTCATTGGCAGAAAAGCGAGCTCAAGCTGCGGTTGATCACTTGGTTAAGATTTATGGTCTGGACGCTGGAAGATTCACAATTGCTAGTGATGGTGAAACAAACCCACTTTCTCTATCTGATGAAGCTCTAAACGTAAACAGAAGAGTTGACTTCAAATTGGTTAAATAAACCAAAAGGCGAATCGAAAAAAGCCCGTTACCAATTGGTGACGGGCTTTTTTATGGCTTAAATTTTTTGACAAGTTCCCACAGCACCACTCCAACGGAAACAGAGATATTCAACGAATGCTTAGTGCCAAATTGTGGAATTTCAATGAATGCGTCACAGCTTTTTAGAACTTCCTGAGAAACACCTTTAACCTCATTACCAAACACCAACGCAATCCGATTGATACCAATATCAAATTTATTTAACGGTGTTGCTCCATCCACTTGCTCCACACCAACCACCTTAACTCCCTCAGCTTTCAACAAATTAACAGCTCCGAGACACGTTTCTACATATTCCCATTTGACAGACTCTGTTGCGCCAAGAGCAGTCTTCTCCATCTCCCTATGTGGTGGCTGTGCCGTAATTCCGCAAAGAATTATTTTCTCTACAGCAAACGCATCGCTAGTCCTAAATACAGACCCGATATTATGAAGACTGCGCACGTCATCCAGAACGATAATGATTGGAATTTTATCAGCACTTCGAAAATCCGAAATGGACTTTCGACCCAACTCCTGCATTGATAGTTTTCTACCTCGTTCTTTCTCCATGGCGCTATTTGAAGCATTGCGCATATGGTTAACTTAGCGCAATCCTACACGCAAAGTAAAACAGATAATCTTGGCCAAAACAGCCGCAACAAAAGACACTGAGACACCTCTGATGAAACAGTACAATGCCATTAAGGCAAAGTACCCAGATGCGTTGCTTCTTTTTCGTGTGGGCGATTTCTATGAAACCTTTGGTCAGGACGCTGTAAGAGCATCCAAAATTTTAGGAATTGTTCTGACAAAAAGAGCAAATGGAAAGGCTTCCCACATAGAATTGGCTGGTTTTCCTCATCATTCTCTGGAAACGTATTTACCGAAACTGGTACGAGCAGGCCATCGGGTTGCTATTTGTGACCAGCTTGAAGACCCAAAGCAAGCAATTGGCATTGTAAAACGTGGCGTTACCGAATTAGTAACACCAGGTGTTTCGTTCAACGATAATGTGCTGGAGCAACGGTCAAACAATTTTTTATGCAGCCTTCACTTTAGCCAATCGAGCATTGGAATCGCTTTTCTTGACATTTCTACTGGCGAGTTTCTTGTGGCACAAGGAAATGAACTATACATAAAAAAGCTGATAAAGAATTTTGAACCGAGCGAAATTCTTTTCCGAAAGAGTTATCGCAATCAATTTCAGGAATTATTTGGCGATAGCCATTGTACGTTTACGATGGAAGATTGGGTTTACACGACCCAATTTGGAAAGGAAATGTTGAATAATCATTTCGGGACTAAAAACTTAAAGGGATTTGGAATAACCCATCTGGAAGAAGGAATAATTGCTGCGGGCGCAGCACTTCAGTACCTATCTGACACACAGCACAATAAAACAGCTCACATAAATGCCCTTTCTAGAATAGAAGAGGAAAAATATATGTGGGTTGATGGATTCACCGCAGCAAATCTGGAAATTCTGCGACCTAACCAATCAGATGGAAAATGTCTATTAGATATTATTGACCGAACCCAAACTCCAATGGGTTCTCGAATGATGAGGCGTTGGGTCTCGTTTCCTCTAAAGGAAAAAACACAAATTGAAAAACGTCTCGATAGTGTTTCGAAACTTTTAAGATCAGAAGCCACTCGCAATGAACTAAATGCTTCGCTCAACAACATTGCAGACCTCGAAAGGCTTGCTTCCAAACTTTCAACAGGAAGAGTTAATCCACGGGAACTGCTTTCCCTTACCAGATCGCTCCAGGAACTCCCTGAACTCATATCGAATATCAAATCTCTGAATTGTGAGAGTCTCACCGAGATAACCAGCATGATTAATCCGTGTCAGACTGCCCTTGAAACGCTGCAGAAAAGTATTTCCGATGAAGCCCCCGCCAACGTGAGCAAAGGGTCTGTGATATTGAAGGGCTATTCTGCTGAATTGGATGAACTGAGAAACCTTTCGTTTTCTGGGAAGGATTACTTAGTTGGAATACAAAAACGAGAATCAGAAGCAACTGGCATTACAAGTCTGAAAATCGGTTTCAATAATGTTTTCGGTTATTACTTGGAAGCTACTAACGCACACAAAGACAAGATTCCTACAACCTGGTTGCGCAAGCAGACGTTGGTAAATGCTGAGCGATATATTACCGAAGAGCTCAAAATCTACGAGGAAAAAATTCTGGGAGCCGAAGAAAAGATTCAAGCACTTGAATCTAGGCTATACCAAGAGGTTTTAAGCAGCTTAAATCAATATGTCATCTTCCTGCAACAGAATGCGAATCTCTTGGCTCAGATTGATTGTCTGCTCTCGTTTGCAGAGGTAAGTGAAGCCAATCAATATGTCCAGCCTCAGTTTGCAGAAGAAAGTATCATTCAAATTAAGGATGGCCGTCATCCTGTAATCGAAAAATCACTTCCTATCGGGGAAAGCTACGTGTCGAATGATGTATACCTGAACAATCAAACCCAGCAGGTTCTGGTCATCACAGGCCCGAATATGTCAGGTAAATCTGCCTTGCTTCGGCAAACGGCCCTAATTTCGATAATGGCACAAATGGGCTGCTTTGTGCCTGCAAAAAGTGCCACTTTGGGAATCGTAGATAAAGTATTCAGTCGCGTTGGAGCCTCCGACAACCTTGCGCAAGGAGAATCCACTTTCATGGTGGAGATGAATGAAGCCGCCAGCATCCTAAATAACATGACCTCGCAAAGCCTCGTTATCCTTGATGAGATTGGTAGAGGAACAAGTACTTATGATGGTATTTCCATCGCGATGGCAATCGTTGAGTATATGCATGAGGGAAATAAAGCAACTCCGAATGTGCTGTTCGCAACGCATTATCATGAACTGAACGAACTTGAAAACCGCTTTGAGCGCGTAAAGAATTTCCACGTGAGTGTAAAAGAAGTAGGTAAAAAGGTGTTGTTCCTTCGGAAACTACTTCCGGGTGGGACAGAACACAGTTTCGGAATTCATGTGGCGAAAATGGCGGGAATGCCATCCGTAGTTGTCAATCGAGCCAAAGAAATCCTAATCAAATTGGAAGAATCGCATTCAGACGGTTCTGGAAAATCAAAAAAGAAAACATCGGTTGATAACATGCAATTAAGTTTTTTCCAGTTAGATGACCCAGTTCTAGAACAGGTGAAGGAGGAAATTGAAGGAATTGACATTGATACCCTGACGCCCATTGAGGCACTATTGAAACTACACGGAATAAAGAAATTGCTTGGAAGCAGAAAGTGATTTTGCCGAATAGGGAATTTATTTAGTTTTGCACTCCAATTTCGCGAGAATAGCTCAGTGGTAGAGCACGACCTTGCCAAGGTCGGGGTCGCGGGTTCGAATCCCGTTTCTCGCTCATTCTCATTCGCAGAATCCTCCTATAGGAGGATTCTTTGCATTGGGCCCGGATGGTGGAATTGGTAGACACGCAGGACTTAAAATCCTGTGGCCATTGCGGCCGTGCGGGTTCGATTCCCGCTCCGGGTACCATTTACTTCTTAACATAGATGATTGATTTGCGAAGCGACACCGTGACAAAACCAACACAAGCAATGTTGGACTTCATGGTTCGCGCCAAAGTGGGTGACGATGTTTTTGGAGAAGATCCGACCGTGAACGAACTTCAGCGGTTCGCTGCCGACTTGTTCGGTGTAGAAGCCGCGCTCTTCTGCCCCAGCGGAACCATGGCCAATCAAATAGCCATTAAAGCTCAAACACAACCTGGTGACGAACTAATCTGTGATGAAGACGCTCACGTTCATTATTATGAAGGGGGAGGGATTGCTTTCAATTCTGCGGTAAGTACCAGACCACTGAAAGGCAATCGTGGCGTTTTCACTTCCGAACAGTTAAAAGAAGCATTGAGACCTAAGAATGTATATTTTCCTAGAACTTCACTTGTCGTGCTTGAAAATACCTGCAACCGTGGAGGGGGAAAAGTGTTTGATTTCTCCGAAATTGAAAAGATCAGAGAGGTCTGTTTTGGAAATGGGCTAAAATTACATTTGGATGGTGCGCGGCTTTTCAATGCCATTGTAGCTGACGGAAAATCACCGAAAGATTTTGGTCAAGTTTT
The DNA here is from genome assembly GCA_041687875.1 of Flavobacteriales bacterium. GTDB lineage: Bacteria > Bacteroidota > Bacteroidia > UBA10329 > UBA10329 > UBA10329. The sequence goes on from JBDNJH010000305.1 coordinate 13,349, forward strand.
CGATTCTATTTCCATTTGCCTGAGCAAAGGTTTGGGTGCACCTATCGGTTCACTTTTACTAGGAGATCAGGAACTCATTGGTAAAGCCTTGAGAATCAGAAAAGTGCTCGGAGGCGGCATGCGTCAAGCAGGATTTATGGCCGCAGCTGGACTTTATGCGCTCCAAAACAACATTGACCGAATTTCGCAGGATCATTCTCTTGCCAGTCAATTGAAATCTGTTCTGCATTCCCTTGATTTCGTTTCACAGATTCTACCGGTTGAAACCAATATAGTTGTATTCGAACTGATTGAATCAGTCAATCCTTCTC
>JBDNJH010000306.1:0-3342 GCA_041687875.1 Flavobacteriales bacterium
AGCAATTTTAAACGCCAATGCCGCGAACGGTTCGCTCACATCCGGCTTACGGGAAACAAGCTCATCTGTATCAGGGTTTATTCCGTTGATGTTTTCCATGTCAAGCGGACTTGGCATCAATTCCATCACATAGTCAAGCATTGTCTGAACGCCTTTGTTCTTAAATGCTGAACCACAAAGCATTGGAATCACCTTATTGGCAACACACGCTTTACGAAGAGCCGCAATCACTTCGCTTTCGCTGATTGAATTCGGATCATCGAAATATTTTTCCATCAAGGTATCATCGAAATCAGCAACCGATTCCAACTATTTCTCTCTCCACTCAGCTACCTCATCCAACATATCGGCAGGAATCGGCACTTCACGGAATGTCATTCCATGATCGTCCTCATTCCAAACCATGGCGCGGTTGTACACAAGGTCAACCACTCCTGTAAACGTCTCTTCTGCACCAATTGGTAATTGCAATGGAACTGCATTACCACCCAACATTTCGCGAACCTGACCAACAACTTTCAAAAAGTCGGCACCTGAACGGTCCATCTTGTTTACAAAACCAAGACGCGTTACGTTGTAATTATCAGCCAATCTCCAGTTAGTCTCTGATTGTGGCTCAACACCATCAACAGCAGAAAAAAGGAATACAAGACCATCCAATACACGCAACGAACGGTTTACTTCAACCGTGAAGTCAACGTGTCCTGGTGTGTCAATGATATTGATCTTGTAGTTATCCTCTTTATACTTCCAAAAACAAGTGGTTGCAGCTGAAGTAATCGTGATACCACGCTCCTGCTCCTGCTCCATCCAGTCCATTGTGGCAGCACCATCGTGAACCTCTCCAATCTTGTGGTTTACACCAGCATAGAAAAGGATACGCTCCGTAGTAGTAGTCTTACCTGCATCAATGTGAGCGGCAATACCAATGTTCCTTGTATATCTTAAGTCAGCCATCTTCTTGCTACTACCTAATTACCATTTAAAATGAGAGAAAGCCTTATTTGCTTCTGCCATTCTCAACGTATCTTCTTTCTTCTTGTAAGCTGCACCTTCTTCTTTCGCAGCAGCGATAATTTCGGAAGCCAATTTTCTGGCCATTGATTTATCGTTACGCTTTTTAGCATACATAATCATCCAAGTGATACCCAAAGCCAATTTTCTCTTTGGTCGAACTTCAATTGGAATTTGAAATGTAGAACCACCAACTCTTCGGCTCTTCACCTCAACTGGAGGCATGATATTGTTCAAAGCTTTTTTGAAAACATCCAATCCGTTCTCCTCTTCTCCTGACTTCTCATCAACGATTGCAATTGCATCGTAAAAAACATTTAAGGCAACGCTCTTCTTGCCATCAACCATCAGGCTATTTACGAAACGTGTTACCAATGTATCCTTGAATTTAGGATCTGGAACAAGTTCTCTTTTCTTAGGAATCGACTTTCTCATTGTCTATAGGACTCTATATGCTTATTTCTTAACCTTAGGACGCTTAGCTCCATACTTAGAGCGACCTTGCTTTCTATCACCAACACCAGCGGTATCAAGTGCACCTCTTACGATGTGATAACGCACACCTGGAAGATCTTTCACTCTTCCACCACGCACCAACACAATAGAGTGTTCTTGAAGGTTGTGACCCTCTCCACCGATGTAAGAGTTGACCTCTTTACCATTGGTAAGACGAACTCTGGCTACTTTTCTCATAGCTGAATTCGGTTTCTTTGGAGTGGTTGTATAAACTCGTATACAAACACCTCTTCGTTGCGGACAGGAATCCAAAGCAGCCGATTTACTTTTGTTAGTAATCGTCTTTCTTCCCTTCCTTACAAGCTGCTGAATCGTAGGCATAGCGCGGCTTTCGTTGATTTTTAGTTCAATACCCTATTATTTAAGGGTCGGCAAAAGTACAAACTTGTTGATGAAAAACAAGTGGAAATAGATTAATTGCAAAATCTTTTTCTCACAGGTGATTTTTAGAGGGAATTGTTAATAAGAAAGCCCCGTGAACCGGAGATTCACGGGGCTTACAATAAACCACTCAGCAAAAGTATCATGGCGCAGGTGGTTGAGGAGTTGGATTTGTTGGAGCAGGCGCAGAAGTTGCATTGCCTGAGCTACTGCTCTGATTAACCTCAAATCCAAAATCTCCCAAATGTTGCTCCTTGCCCTTGTTGTGTCCGAGAAGAATGTCTCGTACACTTGATACAAAATTGAGCACCGTCCCCTCAGTAGTCGAGTTCTGATCCTTTTTCTTTCCAAGTAGACCATCGCGATCTTCGGTGGCCGTTTCGGCATCCTTGCGCAGTTTCTTCTGTTCCACATTCTTGGCCTTGGCCGCTGCCACCCTGGCAGCAAAGACCGCCATCTCCAGTCCGTTAAGCGGACTATCGGGGCCAAGTGCTGTGTGTTGCGCAAGAATATCCTCACCTAAGATGATGAGGTTGTCTGCCTTCCGGGGTATCGTTACCCTCGCTCTTTTCTTTGTCATGCTTTCTATTCTTTTGTTTATATATCAGAACCGTAGTTCTGGCTTGGCGTTCGCCAGCATTTTAATAACGCCACGCCCCTCTTCTTTAGTATATGGACATGTGTTAATTTTTACCAAACCCATGAGTTTTCTGCTTATCCCATTGATTTTCAATGCAATAATTTTCATCGGGCGATGAAGAATAATGAAAAGTTGAAGTCGACAATTGAAATGTTGACGTTGCCGAACGATAAGTTGACGTTGACAAATGAAATGTTGATCTCAACAAATGAAAAGTACACGTCAACAAATGACTTGTAGAGATCAACTTATGGCCCGTACGCGTCAGCAATACCCCTTTTTGCTCTGCATGGTCTCTCGTCAATGTCAACAAATGATTTGTTGACATTGACGAAAGGAATGTTGGCTTCAACTTTTCATTAGTTGAAGCTGCCGGATGATAAGTTCGCGAACAATTGGGTTGGATGACCTCAACAAATGATTTGTTAACGCTGCTGAACCGTATGTTGACGTTAACGGGAGATAAGTTGACGTGTACTTTTCATAAAATGAATCCGATGTGCGATGTGTTCAGAAGAACATGCCACACATCGGACTCAGTCAATGGTATTTCAGCTTAGAACGCTCAGTCGGCCACTATCACCTTGCCGCTGTAGTGCATCTTTCCGCCATGGATCACGCGGTAAGCGTAGTTTCCTGCCTTGATGCCACGCAGGTCAATAACGGTTTCGTCCATGCTGTTTTGCAATGTATGCGAAAGCATTGGCTTACTTGATACATCCAGCAACTCAAATACGGCACCTTCTCCCAAATGGCTCACGTCATACTTCACGATGATGTATTCCCTTGCA
>JBDNJH010000070.1:0-17544 GCA_041687875.1 Flavobacteriales bacterium
GTAAGGGTTTGATGCATCAAACCCTTACTTCAAGCCTTACCTTTGCGCCTCAAATTCAGTAAAGCATGAGAAGTTACACGCCATCCGAAATGGAAACACCCGAACTGCACGGGCTGTTGCTGAGTGCCGTTGCACCACGACCTATCGCATTCGTGAGCACAATCGATTCGGAAGGAAGACCCAACTTGGCACCGTTCAGCTTCTTCAACGTGTTTAGCGCCAATCCACCAATCGCCATTTTCTCGCCAGCCAGACGTGTTCGTGGCAACACCACCAAGCATACCTTGGATAACGTGGAAACAACCAAAGAATGTGTGATAAACGTGGTCAGCTACGACATTCTACATCAGATGAATCTTGCCAGCTGCGAGTTTGAAGATGGCGTCAATGAATTTGAAAAGGCAGGTTTGACTGGAATCGCTTCTGATGTGGTAAAACCACTTCGAGTGAAAGAAGCCCCTGTTCAATTGGAATGTAAAGTGCGCGAAATAATCCATTTGGGAGAAGAAGGCGGAGCTGGAAATCTCGTTGTTTCCGAAGTGGTGCGCATGCATGTTTCAAAACGTGTATTCGGAGAAGATGGCAACATCGACCCTCAGAAACTTGACCTCGTGGCCAGAATGGGCCAGAACTGGTATTGCCGAGCACATGGCGATGCCGTTTTTGAAGTCCCGAAACCAGGTCGTGAATTAGGAATGGGCGTTAATGCACTTCCAGACCACATCCGAAACAGTTCAATCTTGACGGGAAACGACCTAGGCCGATTGGCCATGGCATCAACCATTCCAGCCAAAGAAGAAATTGAAGCCTATTACCAACAACCCAATGTGAAGGAATTGCTGAAAGAACATCACCTTAACCCAAAACAGGTGGAGCGCATGTTACACAAGAATGCGCATCGCCTATTGGAGCAAGGAAAAACCACCGAAGCTTGGAACATGCTTCTATCTACAAATTGTCTCTGATTTGAGCGCTGAAGTCGTACAACTGACTGCCACCACACAAGCTGGCTTTGAAGAAATTCTTGCTGATGAACTACGTTTGTTCGGAGCACGAGATGTAGAATTGGGAAAGCGTGCCGTCTATTTCAAAGGCGACCTCGGTTTCATTTACAAGGCCAATTTCCGTTCGCGGTTTGCACTTCGTATTCTGAAACCAATCAAGACTTTCGTTGCCATTGACGAACACGCGTATTACGCACGAATCAAGGCGTTTCCGTGGGAGAATTACATCTCAAACGACAAGACATTCTCCATCAAATGTGCGTTGAATTCCCAAACATTCACGCACTCGTTATATATGTCGCTGAAGGCGAAAGATGCCATTGTTGACAGAATGCGCGAAAAGACGGGCGACCGCCCAAACGTGGATAAGGATAATCCTGATCTGCCTATCCATGTTTATATTGATAAGGAGTTGGTGACCATTTCGTTAGACTCAACGGGACATTCGTTGCACATGCGCGGTTATCGACAAATTACGGGACAGGCACCCATCAATGAGGTATTGGCGGCTGGTATCGTTGAGTTTTCGGGTTGGGACCCTTCCACTCCGCTCTATGATGGTATGTGCGGTTCGGGAACCATTGCCATAGAAGCTGCAATCAAAGGATTAAATATGCCTCCTGGCCTGTTTAGGAAACTGGGGTGGGCATTTGAAAAATGGCCCGACTTTGACCAAAAATTGTTCGACACCATCATCGAAAGTTCAATGGAACGGATTTCCGATTCACCGCTGAAGATTTATGCTTCGGATGTGAGCGCCAATGTTGTTTCAAAGGCAAAAAAGAACATCTACAATGCCGAACTTGACGATGAAATTCAAGTTTCTATTCAGGAATTCCTCGAGCTGAAACCGACTGAAAATCGTGGTACGCTCATTCTCAATCCACCTTACGGAGACCGAATGAACAAAGAAGACATTGACGAGCTCTACAAGAATCTGGGCGATGCTTTCAAGCAGAACTGGAAAGGATTTTCCTGCTTTATGATAACAGGTAATCTGAGCGCCTTGAAGAAAGTTGGCCTCAAATCGACAAGCAAAAAGGAGCTTTTCAACGGTTCAATTGATTGCCGCTTAGCACGGTTTGATATTTATGAAGGCTCAAAACGGGAGCAAGAATGAACAGATTAAAATCATTGTTGGTAGTGGTCATTTGCCTTATGGCTATTCAGTCAAAAGCACAGAATTGGCGTGACTTGATTGCTGACCCCAATGCCAATTTCCGTGAAGTACAAGCCGCATTTTATGCCGAGTTCGGAGATGAGGCAGGTAAAAAAGGCTCAGGTTGGAAACAGTTCAAACGTTGGGAATGGTTTATGGAACAACGGCTTTCTGAAGAAGGAAAAATGCCAAACTCCAAAGTCATTTATGAAGAAGTGAAGCGTGCGAACCTTCAAAAGCAGTTCCGTGGCGCCAGTGGAGACTGGCAACTTATCGGCCCTGTTGAAGAACCAACAAACAGTTCTGGACAATCCATCGGGCGTATATCAGCTATTGCTTTTCATCCTACCGATACAAACCAAATTTGGGCAGGCGCGCCATCTGGCGGCCTCTGGAAATCGGAAGATAACGGTCATTCGTGGGAACCTTTGACCGATGATTTATTGAATATTGGCGTTGCTGAATTGGTCATCAATCCTCACAATACCGATACCATGTACATGGCAACGGGTGATGGCAGCTCGGGTGACACGTACAGTTATGGCGTGATGAAATCTGTGGATGGCGGCCAATCGTGGGACACAACAGGTCTGAGTTTTGGAGTGAATGAAGGCCGGAACATTAGGCGTATGATTCTTGACTCAACTAGAACCAATGTATTGATTGCTGCTTCTACAAGCGGTATTTACCGAACAGAAAATGCTGGCGCAACGTGGCAATTGGTACAATCTGGGAATTTCTGCGACCTTGAATTCAAGCCATTCAGTCACGATACGGTGTATGCTACGACCAGTTCGTTGTCGGCATCTCCATTTTTCATTTCTTACAACAATGGTCAGAGTTGGGCTCCATCCATCAGCGGAATGGGTACAACCAATATTGGACGATGCAAGGTGTCTGTAACAAAGGCTAATCCCGATATGGTCTATGTGTTGGCAACGAATTCGGCATCAAGCTACCAAGGGCTTTACCGGTCGATGGACGCTGGTGCCAACTGGACATTGATGTCGGACAGTCCGAATATTCTTGGCTATGACGAATACGGTTCTGACGAAGATGGACAGGGTTGGTATTCAATGGAATTAGCGGTGTCGCCACTAAATGCCAATGAAGTTCGAGTCGGTGGCATCAACACATGGAAATCATCAAATGGCGGGACTAATTTTCTGATTGAATCGCATTGGTATGGAGCCAATGGTTCTTACATCCATGCAGATCAACATAGGGCCGAATATCATCCAATAACCAATCAGTTTTATGCGGGTAATGACGGAGGACTTTACAGACGTTCTCATTTTTTTAACGGCTATGAAAGCATCAGTTCAGGCATGTCCATCACGCAGTTTTACCGTTTGGGTAATTCAGCTTCCGACCCCACCATCCTACTTGGAGGAGCACAAGACAACGGCACTTTTCGTTGGAAGAACAACATTTGGGGGGCAGTAAATGGTGGCGATGGCATGGAAGCAATCGTTCATCCAACAAATCCGTTTATCATGTATGCCACCATCCAAAATGGAGAGCTATTCAAAAGCATAGATGGTGGACAATCCTTTTCGGACAATCTTGCTCCCACTGAAGGCGCCTGGGTAACGCCTTTCATGTTGGAGCCCGGAAATCCGCAGGTGATGTATTCCGCTTCGGGAAGTAAGGTTTACCGTTCGGAGAATGCGGGATCAGGCTGGTTTGATTTCTCACCTTCATTAACCTCCGTCAATTCGGGACCGCTTATCATGCTTGACGTGGCCACCTCAAACCAAGAATATGTGGTTGCAGGTTCTAGCCGGTCAATCAGAATTACCAAAGATCTGGGAGGGACGTGGGAAAACATCCTCAACGGTCTCGCTTCAAATAACATGACTTATGTGGCTTTTGATCCTTTGGATGAAGAAACCATATGGGTCACTTTCTCGGGTTATACCGATGCACGGAAAGTGTACAGAAGTCAAAACGGAGGTAGCACATGGCAGAATATGAGCATGAACCTTCCCAACCTTCCTGTTAATTGTGTGGAGATAGAACGAAGTTCAACCGGAGGCGTGTATGTGGGAACCGATGTGGGCGTTTATTACTGGGACAGCAATCTTTCCGAATGGGAACCCTACATGACGGGATTGCCAAACGTGATTGTGAATGAACTGGAGATTCACGAGGCCACTCACACCATCCGCGCTGCTACCTACGGACGCGGAATCTGGGAAACAGACACTCGCAATTTCATCAATGTGGGAGTTGAAGAAGTGAAGAATGAAAATGCAGTTCTATCCATTTGGCCAAACCCCGCTTCCGAGTTTGTTCAAATTGAATTCCCGAAGGATATCGAACCTGAGAATCTCATTCTCATTGATGCTTATGGACGAACTGTTCGTGAGTCCTTGAATCCGACCATGCAGAATAAACTGACCATAGGCATCCAAGGACTGGCAGATGACGTCTATTACATTGCCAGCACAAAAGAACGCAGACTTGTTGGCAGGTTTATTGTAAGCAGCCCGTGAACAATATCAGCATACAAGAGTTTAGCATTGCACCATCAATCATTATCACCAACTAAAAAACAAGTATGAAAAAGCAACTCACATTCCTATCAAGCATTATGGCATTTATGGTGCTGGTAGCATTCACACCAACTTCAGATTCAGACGGATTTTACCGAATTGACTCAAAAACGAGTTCCGTAGAATGGATAGCAACCAAGATTACTGGTAAAACGCATGGAGGAACAGTTTCCGTTACGGAAGGCGGATTACAGATTGAAGGAAATAAGGTTTCTGGTGGAAAATTCACCATTGACATGAACACGATTAACGTGACCGACCTTGAGGGTGGAATGAAGGGAAAGCTGGAAGGACACCTGAAAAACGAAGACTTCTTCCATGTTGAGAAATTCAAAACAGCAAACCTTACCATCATTGGAGTTGATGGAGATAACATCAAAGGAAATCTTACCATCAAAGGAATTACTAATGAAGTGGTGTTTCCTGCCAAAATTGTGTTTGGTGCAGATGGAACTGTAACGGCAAGTGCCGACATCAACATTGACCGTTCAAAGTTTGATGTACGTTATGGTTCAGATTCTTTCTTCGATAATTTGGGAGACAAGGCAATTGACAACAACATCATTTTCAAGGTGAATTTGAAGGGAAAAAAGTAATTATAGATTACTAATCAATCGTAAATCTTCAATCTAAATTCTAAAATTAAAAGGGAGCAATTGCTCCCTTTTCTTTTGCCATACATTTGCCAAATGCCAACTGAGAGAGAACGACTTCTACGACACCTTGCGCCAACATCCGAAAGCCCCATGGGGCTTCAGATTGACCGTGCTGAAGGCGTTTATATGTTCAATCCAAATGGCAGAAAATATTTGGACCTGATAGCGGGAATCTCAGTCAGCAATGTCGGGCATCGCCACCCAAAAGTGGTTCAAGCGATAAAGGACCAGGTCGACAAACACCTCCACCTGATGGTGTATGGCGAGTACGTGCAATCGCCACAGGTGAAGTTTGCAGATGCGCTTACCTCTGTCCTACCCGATTCGTTGAATTCGGTTTACTTCGTTAATTCGGGAAGTGAGGCCGTGGAAGGTGCAATCAAATTGGCGAAGAAATTCACAGGCCGCAAGAGCCTAATCAGTTTCGAGAATGCCTATCACGGCAGTTCAAATGGCGCATTGAGTTTGATGGGAAATGAAGAATTCAAGCATCCTTTTTACCCGCTTTTGCCAGAGACTTCTATTATCCGTCACGGAAATTTCGAAGACCTTCTAAACATCACAGAAGAAACCGCAGCCGTGTTCTTGGAAACCATCCAAGGAGAAGCCGGCATCCGCATTCCATCAACCGACTACATGCAAGCCTTGCGAAAGCGTTGCACCGATACAGGCGCACTGCTGGTGCTGGACGAAATTCAATGTGGTTTCGGTCGCACTGGTAAACTATTTGCGTTTGAGCATTTCGATATTGTGCCCGACATCCTTCTGCTTGCAAAGGGAATGGGTGGCGGCATGCCGATAGGCGCTTTCATTACTTCCAACGAGTTGATGTCAACCTTGAGCCGCAATCCCATCTTAGGGCACATCACCACGTTTGGCGGTCATCCTGTCTCGTGCGCAGCAGGTGCTGCCTGTCTATCTGTCACACAGGAAGAGCGTCTTGTAGAGTCTATTCCAGCGAAGGAAAAGCTATTTAGAAAACTGCTCAATCATCCAGAAATAAGAGAAATTCGAGGCAAAGGACTGATGCTAGCAGTGCAGTTGAGAGACCGCTCTCAGCTTTTTGCGGCCATCGATTGCTGTATTGAAAATGGCATTGTCACAGATTGGTTTCTTTTTTGTGATAGCGCGATGCGCATTGCTCCGCCTTTGACCATTACGGAAGAAGAAATTGCAGAAGCTTGTGCTGTTATCAATGAAGCGATTGTTTAAACAATTACTAACCCAAGATGCTAACAAATAGCGTCACTCTGAACTTGTTTCAGGGTCTAAAAGCCATAAAAAAACAGATGCTGAATCCGCCTGAGGCGGACAGCATGACTCGGTCTGCTGGTTTTAGGTAAGAAAGCAAACAATCATTCGCATATTCGATCCCTCACAAGCTAATTCCCTAATCAACTAACTCACTATTCAACTAACCAATGAACAAATTCCTCACCACCCTTGCCACTTCACTGCTTGTTTTCGGCTCCGCATTCGGAAGCTTTGCACAAGAAGCCAACTCGCTCCTTTGGAAAGTGAGCGGAAAGGACGTCACCAAACCGTCCTACCTTTTTGGAACCATCCACATGCTTCCAGAAGACAAGTATTTCTTTACGGATAAGATGCAAGCAGCATTGACCAGTACGGATGTACTGGCACTGGAGGTTGACATTGATGTGCCATTAGCCGAACAGATGAAAATGGCAGGTGAAATGATTATACCTGATGGAAAATCGTGGGCCGATTACATGACGGCAGACGAATACGCAGCTGTGAAATCAGCGTTTGTAGACTCTCTTGGTTTTAAAGAGAAGAAAATGGAAAAATACTCCCGCATCAGACCGATTTATGTGAGCGGACTCATCCTTTCTGAACTGCTTGGAAAAGTAAAAATGTACGAGCAGGAATTGACTTCGATGGCAAAAAAAGAAAAAAAGACGATCATTGGATTAGAGACTTTTCAAGAGCAAATGGACATCGTGGGTTCCATTTCTTTGGAAGATCAAATGGAAGACCTAAAGGAGTCTACCGCCAGCATGGTGCGCGATTACAATGAGATGTTGGATGCCTACGTTTCTCAAAACCTTTCTGAATTGAAAAAATTAAGCGATGATGAAAGCTTTGACAAGATGGAGGCCAAACTTCTTACCGAGCGCAACGACCGCTGGGTGAAAGCCATTGAGCAAAAACTCGCTTCAACACCCACATTCTATGCGGTTGGCGCCATGCATTTAGTAGGCGAAAAAGGACTCATAGAGCAACTAAAAGCTGCTGGATATTCGGTGGAGGCGGTAAACTGATTACCTCCTATCAATCAGAATCTTCGGCTTGCGCTCGTTCTCGTCAAACTTGAGGATATTGATTTCATCATTGCTAGCCAAAATCAAACGCGGCCTAACGCGGAGCTTGCCACTTAACTTCTCCAAAACTTTGGCTTCGGCATTTTCGCCACGTAGAAGAGCTTTAATCACCACTTCGTCCAAACCAAGTTCATCACTGTGCAATTCCACCACAAAGTTGGCTACTTCGGGTATGGCGTTTAGTTCGTCAATAATGGTGTTGGGGTAAAGCGAAGTGCCCTTCAACTTCACCATCTGCTGCTTCCGCCCCACCACCGGGCCAAGGCGTGGCGTGTTGCGTCCGCAACTACAAGGTTCATCATAGTAATGGCAAATATCTCCTGTTCGGAAACGCAGCACGGGCGTACCTTCCACTCCCAAAGGCGTGACTACCACTTCTCCACTTTCTCCGTTCTTCACTTGGTTTCCATCCTCGTCCAGCACTTCTGCAAACATCAACTCAGGTTGAAGATGAACACCGTTTCCTACTTCACATTCCGTAAAAGCAGTGGCCATTTCGGTACTAGCATAAGTAGAGAACAACTGAACGTTCCATTGGTCTGTTATTCGCTTCGCGAGATAATTGGGCTGAAGGTTTTCATCGCGAACAGCCTCACCAATGCAAATGATTTTCTTAACAGAACTCTTGTTTGGGTCGATGCCGTTATCTAGCGCGTACTTAATTAGCCGTGGGATGAAACTCGGCACAGCCACCAACACCGTTGGACTGAATCGCTGAATGCTTTCCCATTGCAATTGCAAGGCGCCAGGCCCCGAGCGAATCATGCGCGCTCCCAATTCATTTGCTCCAAGGAAATACGCCAATCCAGCCATAAAACGCTTGTCGATGGTGGTAAGCAGTTGAAACGTATCGTCTTTGGTGCAGCCTGCCAATAGATACGAACCAGCTTCATTCACACCCAAACGGTGTAGGTCTTTCTGCGTGAGATAAACCGCAACGGAACCACCCAACGTGCCAGATGTGGTGACAATATCACGAACATCCGTCATGGGTACACAAAGAAAATCCTCATTACGACTGGCAATGTCATCCTTCTCCGTAAACGGGAAATTGCTGATATCAGAAACCTCCTCAAGCACCGTTGCCTCTGGCCCAGCCCACATGAGTTGGTCTTTGTAATACCAACTGTTCTTTTTTAGGTATTGGATGTGCTCGTTTAGCGACTTCAACCAATAATTCTCTCGCGCCAAAGCGCTTGTCTCAATCTGTTTCAATGGCAAGACTTTAAATTTTCTTTAATCTTATTCCGTTCCTGTTCCGAGGCCACTTCCTTACTCAAACTCAGCTCGTAGTAACTCTTGGCTTTCCCAAAATTATCCCGTTCAAGATAATAATCTCCTAACATAAAATAAGTGACATAACTCTCCGGATTAGTCTTAATGAATTCATCCTCCAGCCTGGCGTTCCACTCTATTTCCTTACCCAAAGCAATATTGTCGAACAGCCGGTTCTTGAGTTCCTTGTAACGGAGGAAGCTTTGATAGGAGTTTGAAGCAAGGAATGCATCAGAAGGAATTGATAGGGAATCTGTGAATAGGGGACGTGGGACGAGGGACGAGGAACGGGCAGAACCACCGTAAACGTTTGTGGTTTGTGGTTTTTGATCTGAGGATTCGGCCATTCTCACATCTAACTCCTCACTCCTAACTCCTTTTATCCCAAAAACCTCCTTCAAATCGTAGCACACAAACTCACCTAACTGAAACGGATTAGTACTTATCCAAAGCAATCGCTTTTCGGGTTGAAAAACAATACTGTGATGCGCCAACAGTTGATTGATAGCCTTGGGGTTTCCCATACCCAATTCAGCATTATTCATTCCTTTTTGGTTACGCAGAATCTCCACCGATTCGATTGGGTTGATGGGGAAATTCGCTTCAAGCAATTGATTCAATCGCTTGAAACGATACTCCGAATCCGAATCCAGTATGTTCTTGATGTTGATGGAATCGTTCTTAAATGTTTCGCTTTGGTAATGATTGGCGCAAGTAAGGCGGCTGTCACTTGGGCGGTAGATGCCGATTCTATCTGGAGATTTTTCGATGATGGCAGCCGCATGGTCATCAGCAGATGCAACGAGGATGGATTCAGACACAAATGTCTCTCGAGATTTGGCAATAGCGTAGGCTTCTTCAATCGTCCGCGCATATTGTAAAATCTCCCGCGCAAGGATGGAAATCGGTGTCTTCGCTCCGCTCGGAATAGCACTTTTTGCAGCATTGAGTGTAACAGTAAGTCCATGCTCATTCATACCCGAAACCACGCCCATAAACCCAGCCCAAGTAATGCTTGCAAACGCATAGCCGCTATCTGGCTTCATGAATAGAACTATTTTGTCCTTGGCAAATTCATCGCCCATGTAGAAGTCGAAATTCCTACCAACAATCAATGATGAATCGGTTGAATATTGATTCCAGACTGCAAAGCTGGTGCAACCTACAATGCTCAGATCCTGCAAAGCATGGCCAATGTCGTGTGCCGCATGATAATTTAGAATGCGGCTGTACTTATCTCCGATGAAATCGTACTCATCTGCAAAGGATTGCGATACGCCATAGACTTCCTGCTTCAATTCATCCGAAACGTGTTCATCCAAATTCCGATTGAAAAACACCACCCCATATTTCAGCGTTTTCAAAAACCATTCGGATGGAATGAGTTTGCGGATCTGCGCCACAAAGCTTTCTTCTTGCGATACAATCTGCTCTTCTGCCAACAGCCCGAATGTGCGGCCTCGTTCATAGGCTGCACCTTCAATGTATGCTTCCCACAAACCGTATTTATTCTGACAATACCAGCTACCACCAAGTTTTCGTATTCCATTCTCAACAGAAACCGAATTTTCATCCAACGACAAGGCAGGAACTTCGGGCGTATCGAGCGCTAGGGAATAGTAAAACAATTGAAGGCCAAGCCAACCGATGACCAGCACCGCAAGTGTTCCGATTAGTATATTTCTCAGAAGCTTCATTTTTCGCGTTCGAAGTTAGGGTTTGCCATCTGTTTCAACTGGTTACTTTTGCCTTTGATTGGTTATTGGGTTATCGGTTAAAAGTTATTGAGTACCCGTCCCCAAATAACCTAATAACTACTAACTCAATAACTTCAAATGAGCAGTTGGATTAAAATACCCGCAAACAGCGATTTCACATTAGAGAACATTCCATTTGGAATAGGCAGCACAGAGGGCACACCCCGTGCGGCTACCCGCATTGGAGACAAGGTGATTGACCTAGACACGCTACACAAAGCAGGACTTTTTTCAGAGATAAATCTACCCGAAAAGACATTCAGCAAAGCTGTCTTAAACGATTTCATTGAGCTAGGAAAGCCCGTGACCAATGCTGTTAGAGCACGGATTCAAGAATTGTTTGCTGCTGATAATGGCGAGCTACGAGACAATGAAGCTTTGCGCGTTGATACCCTGCGAAATGTGAGCGAAGTGCAGATGCAAATGCCTGTTCGTGTGGGCGACTATACCGATTTCTACAGCAGTCGCGAGCACGCAACAAATGTTGGAACCATGTTCCGAGACCCAAACAATGCTTTGCTTCCCAATTGGCTTCATATTCCTGTAGGATACCACGGAAGGGCTTCTTCTATCGTGATCAGCGGCACACCGCTCCATCGTCCAAAGGGACAGACAAAGGCAGATGATGCTGAATTACCAACTTTTGGCCCTTCTCGCCTACTCGATTTTGAATTGGAAATGGCGTTTGTGGTCGGAAAGGCCAACGAATTGGGAACCTCCGTTTCAGTTGAAGAAGCGGAAGACCACATTTTCGGAATGGTGATCTTCAACGATTGGAGTGCGCGCGATATTCAAAAGTGGGAATACGTTCCGTTGGGCCCATTCCTGGGAAAAAACTTCGGCTCGTGCGTTTCTCCTTGGATTGTTACGATGGAAGCTCTTGCGCCTTTCAGAAGTGCAAGTCCGAAGCAAGAACCAAAGGTGTTGCCTTACTTGGAAATGAAGAAAGACCACAATTTCGACATCAACCTCGAAGCCATCATTGAAACAGAAAGCGGTGGATCAAAAACGGTGAGCAATTCAAACTTCAAGCACATGTATTGGAGCATGGCGCAGCAATTAGCACATCACACAGTAAACGGTTGCAACATGAATGTGGGCGATATGTGTGCTTCTGGGACCATATCGGGCCCAACGCCTGATAGTTATGGGTCTATGCTTGAAATATCTTGGAAAGGAACCAAACCCGTTGCCATGCCTGACGGAACAGAACGTAAATTCATTCAGGATGGCGATTCTGTGATTATGAAAGCTTTCTGTGAGAAAAACGGAAAACGCGTTGGGTTCGGAGAAGTGAGAACGAAGGTTCTTCCAGCGGTTTGAACCGTTTGATATTTGACAAAAACAAAAAAGGCCACTCAATGAGCGGCCTTTTCTGTTACTAAAGAATGAAATTCTTAGTGAGCAGCTTATTCAACTGCTTCTTCTACTTCAACAGCAGCAGAGTCAGCAGCAGCCTCAACTTCTTCAACTGCCTCCTCAACTTCTTCAACTGCCTCTTCAGCAGGAGTTTCTTCTTGAGCTGGTGATGAACATGCAACGAAAGATGCAAAGAAAATAGCAACAAGTGCGTTGCTTAACAATGTAGATTTTTTCATGATTAATGAATGTGTTTGGTTTATGAGAGCCGCAAAAGTATTAAAAACAAACACTTCTGTTATTATTTGTTAAAAATTTGTTAAAAAAGTTTGAATTACATCCAATTCAAACTCAATTGGTGTTGTCAACACGTCACGCTGAATACTTCCAACGTCATTTCTGCGTTGGCATTCTATCGTCCAATACATTTGTTGTTACATGATCTGGTTCAAACGAATTGTTTTCTTTCTTTTCCTGTTGTTTGCTCTCTTAGCGGGAACAATCGGTTTTGTGTGGTGGAAACATGCAGACGACTTGAAAGCATATGCCCTGGAAGCCGTGCGAGGAACGATTACCACGAAGATTTCTTTCGATGAAAATGTTGTTCTATCACTGTGGAAGGATTTCCCACTTGTGGCTGTAGAAATTTCTGACCTACAAATTGAGGACGCGTTCCAAACCGATACGCTTCTCAAGGTTGAGAAAGCCTTTGTACAATTTAACTTGATAAAAATTCTTCAAAACAAATTTACAATTGAAGGAATTCGTGTTGCGGATGGATTTCTGAAACTGCGAAGAGACGAGCACGACAAATGGAATTTCAGGGTTTGGAAAGACATCAAAAGTTCAGGAAATCAGCAGGTCGATTTTAGCATAGAAATTCTAACGCTTCAGAATATTCATCTCGATTATGACGACAGGATGATTGACCTGAATATTCAGTTTCTGTCAGAAAAATCGAAAATTAAAGGGCGTTTTACCGATGAAAATACACGCCTCGGACTCAGCCTCAATGGTTTTATGGGTCAATTATCAACCAAAGGAATAAATAGGATTGTTGAACTTCCGTTGAGTTTGGCTGGTATTCTTACTATCAATATGAAGGACAAAATTTATACGATAGAAACGGGAAATGCCATTTTGGCTGGAAATGAAATGTTGCTCGATGCCGAGTGGATTGTAACTGATAATGGAACTAACATGGAAATGAAAGCCATTGCAAAAAACATCGAACCTTTTATCCTTCTGCCTCACATTTGGCCGCAGATGCCGGAGAACATTAAAACATTGAATTTGGAAGGAAGAGCGGATTTGACCGTGACCTTGCGCGGCCCTTTTACCAAAGAGCTGGGACCACAATTGGATGCAACCATCAGAATGAGAAATGGCGGCCTCGTGTTCCAAAAAACGAATGTGTCTGACCTCAATTTTGAAGGGAAAATCTTTATGAAAGACATCAAACGCTCCAGCGCAATGGAGATTAAGTTTGATTCGTTTGACCTAAAGACACCGAAAGGAAAAGTGAGCGGCAAGGGAACGCTAACAGACCTTGCCGACCCACTATTAAAATTGACTACCGCTGGAACTTCGCGCATAGAAGAAATTCTTTCTGTGGCCGCGCTTGACAATCAAATGACCGGAAATGGTAACATTTCGTGGGCCATTGACTTTGAAGGCCCGTTGGGAAAGGAATTTCAAACAACCATCAATGAACTGAAGCAAATGCGTTGGTCTGGAAATGTGCAACTGGCCGAAGCCGAACTCCAGTTCAATTCCAGTATTCCGAAAATTGAAAATCTGAGCGCAAATGTTGAAATGACGTTGGACAGGACTATCATCAAAGAATGTGCTGGTAAAATCGGCCATCTTCAATTTGATGGCGAAATGGAAATTGCCCACTTAAAAGAGATTCTTACAGAACAAACCTCGCCAATTGACCTTTTTGGCAAAGTTCATATTGCTGAATTGGACATTCAAAAATTGCCTGCCGAATGGAAATTTGAATCGCAATCTGCCGAAGCCAATTCTTCTCCACGACCTGTTTCGGCCAAAATAAATACCACCATCGACCGCATCGTTTACAACAACTTCAGCGCAACTTCTGTTTCTGGAAATCTTCAACTGGAGAACGAACGATTGGAAGTGACGAACCTGAAATTCAAGGCGCTGGACGGCTCCATCAGCTCAAATCTAACTTATGCACCAACCTCCACAGGCTCCATTCTTAATCTGAAAAGCGAACTCCGAAACATTGATATGACCCGAACCCTGACCGAATGGAACGACTTTGGGCAGCAAGCAATTACGTCTAAGAATTTGAAAGGTCGTGCTTCCGCTAAATTGGATATCGAAATTCATCTCAATAAGAACAACGAAATTCTAATGGACAAACTCAAAGTTGAGTCTGACCTTGAAATAAGTGGTGGAGAACTGATTCAGTTTGAACCGCTCCTTGCGATGTCGAAATTCATCAGTGTGGATGAACTGAACCATGTGAAATTTGATACGCTTCGCAATCAATTGAGTATTCGCGACAGCAAGCTTTTTATACCAAGAATGTCTGTTTCGAGTAGCATTCTGAATGTGCAAGTGTTTGGAGAACATAGTTTTAATCAGGAAATGGATTACCATGTGAACCTATTACTGAACGACCTTCTGCGCAGGAAGGCCAAAAAGAAAGAAACATTTGATGGCCACGAAATCATTGACGAGCGTGGAAAAACCAGACTTTTTCTGTGGGTACGCGGAAAGCCAGGCGATATTAAAGTTGGGTTTGACAAAAAAGAAGTTCGCCAAAAATTGAAGGCCGATTTCAAAACCGAAGGTCAAACCATCAAACAGCTTTTTAAGGATGAGTTTGGTGGCGGAAGTAAAAAGAATGAAGAATCGGAGGCCGTTCAATTTAAACTTGAAGACGAGGAAAACACAACAGTGAAAGACCCGAAAGAGACACCTAAAACGGAGGAGAAAGATCCGAAAAAGAAGAAAAAGAAGGGGTTTTTCTCCACGGAGAAAGACGAGGAGGAGACCGAAGGCGAGTTTGAGATTGAGTTTGAGCCGTAATAATAAAATACAACCGCAATTCGTTTCCGTAATTTGCCAAACGAAATTGGACTGAATCCCAAGTGAACATTTACTCTAAAAAACAACATTGGAAACTGCTTTTGGTAGTGCTGGCACTTTGCATAGGGGCAGGTTCTTTATTGTATACAAATCAACTGGCAGATCGCTTGGCAAAGCAGGAACGCAACAAGGTAAAGCTTTGGGCGGATGGCACTAAGTTTCTTGCTACTACAACTGATCAGAATTCAGACCTGAGCTTCGTTTTTGAAGTGGTAAAATCAAATACCACCATTCCGCTGGTACTGACAGATGGTGATGACAACATCATTTCGCTGAGGAATTTTGACGAAGAACAAAGTCAAGACCCTGAATATCAGAAAAAACAATTTCGCAACTTAAAAGGGCATAATGAGTCCATTGAAATTGAACTATATGGTGGAACCAAGAATTTCATCTATTACGATAATTCAGACCTCTATTATCAGCTGAAATATTATCCGTATGTGAGTTTGGGAATCATTTCCATCTTCATACTTGTGGCCTATTTTGCGTTCAGTTTTGCCAGAAAAGCAGAGCAAGACCAAGTGTGGGTGGGATTGGCAAAGGAAACGGCACATCAGCTTGGTACTCCGCTTTCTTCGCTCATCGCGTGGATTGAATATCTGAAACTGAAAAATGTTGACGCAGCCACATTGGAAGACATGGCAAAGGATGTTTCGCGGCTGGAAACCATTACGGAGCGGTTCTCCAAAATAGGTTCCGTGCCTGATCTGATTCCAGCAAATTTGGCCGAAGTGCTCCACGAAAGTGTTGATTATATGCAAACCAGAAGCTCCAAGAAAATTGCTTTCCGTCTGAATCTTGATGAAGCAGTAGGCACACAAGTGCCAATGAATATTCCGCTCTTCGCATGGGTAATTGAGAACCTTTGTAGAAATGCCATAGATGCGATGGAAAGCACGGGTTCGATAAATATTGTCGCAATCGATCTTGGTTCTAAAGTGGCGATTGACGTTTCGGATACGGGAAAAGGAATTGCCCGCTCTAAGTTTAAAACCGTTTTTCAGCCTGGCTATACGAGCAAAAAACGCGGTTGGGGTTTGGGCCTTTCGCTTACCAGAAGAATTGTAGAGCAGTATCACAGCGGCAAAATCGTAGTGAAACAATCAGAGATTGGAAAGGGAACCACCTTCAGAATTACGCTTAATAAAGCCTGATGGCGGGAATTTACATTCACGTTCCTTTTTGCCGCAGAGCGTGCCATTACTGCGATTTTCACTTCAGCACCAATCTCAAAAATACAGAGCCACTTGTTGCATCCATTCTGAAAGAAATTGAACTTCAGAAGGCTTATTTGAAGGGAGAATCCATCTCAACTATCTATTTCGGAGGCGGCACTCCTTCCCTACTACCCAGTTCAGATATTGAACAAATTCTCAATAAAATTCGAGCATATCATTCTATCGAAAACGAATCAGAAATAACGCTTGAAGCAAACCCCGAAGACCTTTCGGTAGAGAAACTCACGGAATTGAAATTTATCGGAATCAACCGTTTGAGTTTGGGAACGCAATCGTTCATTGATGCGGAATTGAAATGGATGAACCGAATGCACACGTCTGCACAAGCGACTCAGGCCATTCGGAACGCGCAGAATCTTGGTTTCGACAATATCAGCATCGATCTCATTTTCGGATTGCCCGACCAAACAAAGCAAGATTGGAAGTTCAATTTGGGTTCGGCTCTCCAACTCAATGTGCAACACATTTCTAGCTACGGACTTACAATTGAGAACAAAACGGTGCTTGGCAATCGTGTTGCAAAAGGGTTACAAAAACAGCCCGATGATGTGCTCGCTGCTGAGTTCTTTAAGATGAACATGGAAGTGCTTCCTAAGAATGGATTTGAACATTACGAGATTAGCAATTTTGCCAAGGAAGGCTTCATTTCTCGGCACAATTCGTCTTACTGGCGTGGTATTCCTTATCTCGGATTGGGGCCTTCTGCCCATTCGTTCAACGGAGTTTCGCGCCAATGGAATGTGCGGAGCAATGCGGCTTACATTTCCACTATTTCCAAAGGAAAATCCTTTTTTGAAATAGAGGAATTGACAGAAACAGACAGATTAAACGAGCAGATTATGATTGGATTGCGAACAAAGTGGGGAATTGAAAAAGCGAAAATTGAAGCCGTAAAAAGTGGCCGTTGGAATGAATTGAAATCCAATCTGAATCCGAATGAATCTCGTTTGTTTACCATAGATGATACGTCTATCAAACTTTCAAATTTCGGCAAACTGGTAGCCGACCGTCTAGCTTCACAACTGTTCTTCGGGTAACGCAATTACCTTTGTACGCTGATGAAATTTCTA